>JACDDG010000216.1 GCA_013817115.1 Parachlamydiaceae bacterium
ATGATTATACCAGGAAACGGGAGAGAATATCCTCAATATCAATTAAATCTTATTGACGATGCTGGAAGAGATCGGCTAGAAATTAAATCTTTTTTTGCTAGCATGTTAGATCTATTACAACGTAATAATCAATTTCCTTGGTTGTTAGACCTTGAGACCCAAAGAAAATTTGAGTGGTGTCAGGCTTGTACAGAAGCTTTCAGGTCACCTCATGCAGATGTAAATTTTCTAATAACCAATAAAGTCGTACCTTATCTTCTGGAAGAAATGCGCCAGCCTAGCGATGTACGTAAAAGTTTTGACGTTTTTGTTCCGGAACATCTACCGAATCTAATTGCATTTAATGAAGTCATTGAACGGCGTAAGATTTGCCGTTTTCTCTGTGATTTTGAAGAGGTACTCCAAAAAAATAACCACATGACTGACGATACGACGAATCATTTGATCCAATGGCATCATATTTTTGTTGAAAGGCTCTCTCGGGAGCTAGAGGGCTCGCAAAGTATTTTAGAAGATTTTGCTGCTGTTGCCGCTGACCTTCTCCTAGATCCTTTCTCGGTACAAACGTACATTAAGCATTTAGACAAAAAAGCCCTTTTGGGAAGCGATGGTCATACATATGGTAAGAAGTCTTTGTGCATATTTTTAAGCCTCATGCCCGAGAACCTTCGACATAAGCCACCTCTGGATCCTGATAGTCCTGTGAGTTTTACGACCAGTGAACATCCCATTGTAAGGTATTTAATCACTTGGCTGGAAAGCCGAGACTTTATATTTCCTAACACTTTGAGACTTGAAGAGGATTACAATAACCTGAAGTTGGAAGGAAAAGTTCCTATGATTCCAACCAAGGCGAGTGAAAAGATTCGTCTTAAAAATGTGGCCCACATACAAAGAAATCGCGAAATTTTACGACGATTAGAAGAGCAAGAGCAACGCAATTTAGGGGGCGAAGCGGTTATGCCGGTGGCTTTAGAAGCTTTTGGTGAACTCAGAAGGCAATTTGAAAACGGGAGAGATGCAAATTTTGACCGCATAGGGGCCATGGAGCAATTCAGGGGAGAAGATTTGCAACTGTTGCAGCTTCAGGGACAGGCCCACCATGAAAACGTTCAAATATTAGACGAGCATATCGCCGAACTCAATGAGAATCTGGCTCACCTCCAGGGGGATGTTGAAGAAGTTAAACGAGAGATTATACAGCTCAAAATTGAAGTTGCAGAATTAGCTCGACAAGCTGCTAAACGAAGAAATGGCTTTTTTCAAATATTAACTCAAGTTGCTCTTTGTGCGTTAACGACATGGGCAATGGGCTACTTGCTACCTCCAAATATATCTGGCGCCCTCATGAAAAGTGGTAGAGGCGCTAAAATAATGTTAAATGTCAAATTTTAAACAACAATAAATATACTTTAAGAGAAAGGATAATTAATGAATCGTATAGAACTTAACCACAATCCAGTGGAAATTAATATTTTTGAAAACGAACCTCAAAATGAGGGCGCGCATCTTGTGGTGAGGCTTGTAGCTGATCAAAACGAAGAACTGAATCAGGCGGATCATGATTTGAATGGTTTTGATTACTATGAGGCTATCGAAAAATTAGGAGATATTTTAGTTAATTATCAAAACGACAATTGGAATGGATTGGACTGCCTGTCGCTTGAGATTATACATTGGGGAAAGAATACAATAAGTTTACATAATGAAGGGGTGGAAAGAGTTGACGAAGTCGCCCTAAGACATTTGGGGATTTTAGTAGAAGAAATTTTAATTAATTCTAACGGTGTTCCTTTTATTTTTCCTGTGATTTATGATGGTGTGATTCTAGAGAATGACTTTGCCTTGGAATATATCAAGTATTGCGTACAGCATCCAAATCCTATCATCAAAATTCACGATTTAGCTCGTGAAATACTTGCGTGGTCAAAACCGGTGATGGAATTTATTGCTGCTGAGAACGCCTATGAGAATGCCCATCTTGGTGATGAACCTTCGCCGGGTAATATTGGTAATGTTAATGTAAATCCGTTAATACCTAATTTTCTAGGTGTAAATAATATAGCATTTAAGAATGTAGGTGAAGGTTTGTCGGAAGCGGCTAAGCCCATGGCATATCTACAAGAGTTTCGTAAATTTCGTACCTTGCAAATCATTAATAAGAAAAAAGTTTTGAATGTATTAAGATTGGAGAAACTTATTAAAGATATGAAAGCAATGGAAATTAAATTATTAGAGGGCATTGAGCGTCTGAAAATTGAGTTGGCGAATCATGAGCAGGAAATGAGTGAGCGCTTTGCAGCCTCAGAAAAGGACTATCTTGAAACCGTCGGGCTAGTGAAACAGCAGCTTGATGAAAGCGAAAAAAAACTGATCGAAAATGCTGAAAAATTGCATAAAGCTCAAGTTCAAGCATATAATCTTCAATCAGCCGTTAACTCAGCGAGAGCAGAAAACCAAGAGCTCCGACAGCAGATGTATCGGGATCGTAGGCGCAATGAAAGTGGAAATGGTTGCACAATTCTTTAATGAATTGATGCGAGCATGGGGTTGAAACTGTGGCCTCCGAAAACAAATTGTAGCACGTCATTCCAATGCCGTGCATTCGTAGCCTCCATACAAGCTAGCAACGACTCTTCAACTTTGCAAGCTAATACTATTGCAACGATCTCGCCAAGTTCTTGCATTACATCTGGGAGGGCACGTAGTGCACGGCATTGGAATGACGTGCTACAATTAGTTCTCTGAGGCTAAGATTACAAGCGGTGATGTCACTCTCCAAGTTAGTCCCTACAAGTTAAAGGCACTTCTGCCTTACGGCCTAATAAAAACTATACCCATACAGTATTTTCAGGCCGCATTTAATAAATTTAAAGGAAAAGAAAACACATGGACCCATTGAACCCCACATCTTTCTATATCAACATTTCGCAGAGTCCCGAAAGCCTCGTTCTTTCAGATCAGGACTGGGAAAAATCGATAAATGAATTTGGTAACTATTGCAATATGGTTACTTTTGCGCATAGTAGCTCCAAGGATAGTCGTGAATTGTGCAATAGTGCGAAGGATATGCAGGCTCACATGAATGCCATGAAGCAACATGGTGCCTCAAAAAAAGAACTTTATGAATTTGCCAAGAATTCCCTTCCTATTTTACAAGGCCTTAAAGAAAGGCTTTCTTCAATCATCACCGATTTTCCTCAGCAACAAATGGCGCGTCAAACGCGAAGCCGTTTATTGCTTGATAAAATCAACAGCACTCAGTTCACACCTTCCTCCCTAGATACTGCACAAAATTTTTCGAACGACCCATATGCCCCCAAAAAATTGCTTAGTGAATCATTTATCACTGAATTTCAGAATCAGTTTTCTGAAAAAAGTAAAAGTTCTGATTCAACAAATCAACCTTATGATGGGTTAGCGTCACAAAGTCAACTGAATTTACGCGAGCATGTTGCCGGTATGCGAATGATTGCCGCCGGATTAAATGCTATTGGAGATGCAGTTGTTGGTGCCGCAAAATTTATGTGTAATACAACTGATGAGAGTAAAAAGCGTTGCAAGCTAGTCTTAGGGCAAGCAACTATAGCTGGAAAAGATTTTTTAGAATTCACCCATCTGGATAAGGCTCTGAAGTATTTGCAATCATGTGATGGATCATCTGTTGCTAAAGCAATGGTCGACTGTGGTATTCCACAGGCCGAAGCAGAAGAATTATCTAAGCAGTATGTTTCTGATTTGCAAACGGTAGGGATGGGCGGTCTCACAGTTGGTGCATCAATAGGTATTAAACATCTTGCGGGCAAGATTGCAACTCTGTCAGCACGAGAGGCCGCATTAAATAGCGCTCCCAAAGTCGCTAAGCATGCTGTCGAAGTATTAGTTCCCGGAGATAAACTATACTCGGCAGCTGATGGATTAATTCCAATTAATGCACCTAACATGACAACCAAAATGCTTCCTACCGGCCAATCCAAATTAAGCTCAGGAAATGTTTCGTATGCTGCTGAAAATGCCCCTAAGCTGCCTTTAGCCGAAAATAGCAACCTCTCTTCAGCAACAAAAGCAGCTTCTACAAATTTACCTGCGAGTCAGATCTCTTTGCTTCCAAGACCCAACTCGATTATTGAAGCGACTGACAGCAAGCATTCTTTAGCAAAACGGAATTTTGTTCTTCTTGAAGATTCAGTGAGCATTATTAAATCAAAAAAAGTAGCAGGTGGTACTGATGATTCTTTTTTTTATGGTGTCAGTTCCTTTATGAATAACGGAGAAACTTTTGGTTATTTATCCGGAATTGTAAATGAGGGGATTTATGGAACCAAAGGGTTGACGTCTCAAGCCATCAATCAATTCAAATCACAAGCGATTGAAAATAGCTCAAAAAAACTTATTCTTGAAGTGGAATTTGCTAATCGTAAGCTTTTTAGAGTGATGCTAAAAACTTACCCCTATTTAGGAAATGCCGTAAAAAATCATTTAGGGGACACTATAGAATTGCCGATCTATAATTCGACGTATGAACATTTAGGTTACTTAGCGGCAAAGGTTCATCGATTTGAAATCCCCTTAGATAATCCCAATGGTTCATTAATGTCGGATAGGCTTTTAAGAAAAGATTTTAAAATAATTCCGAAAGAAAAAGTTAATCGCGAAATGTTAGCGCTTCCAAGGCCTATGGTGGAAGTTCCTGAAATTATTTATCAAAGTGCAGGCGAGATTCAGGGAGCATTGAATCGTATTTACAAAAGCCTCGACTATAAATCGGGTAAAAGCATTCAAGATAATATTCTACAATCCCTGCATGAAATCGATGCAATCTTGCCGTCCAAGACAACTTTACCAAAATGGCTTGTAGATGTTTTAGAACCAACGTATGGAAGCGTGACAACGATAGATTTAGAATATATTCAACAAGGGAGTTTATCTACCATTGCTAAAATAAGAGCAGGTTCAAAAGAATTTATCTTCAAGCAAGCTGACGATTTTGAGATTCTTTTTGAGGCTGTAGGCCTTGACAAGTTCAGGTCTTTAAATTTAAAGCACATGGCCCTACCTGAAATGGTCGCTCTAGGAAACACATCAATTAATGCCTATATTGTTAGAACATATCTAC
>JACDDG010000217.1 GCA_013817115.1 Parachlamydiaceae bacterium
GGGTTGAACGATCGGAAGTGACCCAATATTGAAATATGGGGCCACTTCCGATCGTTCAACTCCGGGGCGTTGGCGCGCAAAAACCTCAATTTGTGCCCGCGTGCAGTATAGTCATTAATTTTTGATCTTAGGAGATTGCCATGCGACGAATCGTCGAATTTTTTTTAGCTTTTTTTATGCGAGTTATTCTCTGGTTTCGCTACCGGGTAATTTATAAAGGACTCGATAATTTAAATAAGGACACTCTCAGCAAGCCTGGTGGAGTTCTTTTTCTTCCAAGTCACCCAGCTGTTTTTGTAGACCCTTTAGTTGTGACTTTAGGTGCGATGAAAAAATATAAGATTCGGCCACTGGTTGTAGAATACATGTATTATGCCCCAGTTGTGCATACGGTTTGCAAATTTCTGGATGCTTTGGCAGTCCCCCAAATTTCATCTACAAGCAATAGTCTAAAGCGACGTAAAACTGAAAAAGTTATGAAGACTGTTGCTGAAAGCCTACGGCAGGGTCAGAATTTTTTAATATATCCTGCAGGAAAAGTTAAGCTGAGTGAAATCGAGGTGATTGGCGGAGCTTCAGGTGTGCATGAAATTATTCACGAAGTGCCGGAGGTAAATGTCGTTCTGGTTCGTGTAAAAGGGCTTTGGGGAAGTAGCTTTTCCTCTTATCATGATGGTAAAGCCTTGCCATTATTTGCTACTATTACTCAAGGGATAAAGTTTTGTTTCAAAAACTTATTGTTCTTCACTCCTCGACGAGAAGTCATTGTAGAATTCGTACCGGCCCCTGCGGACTTTCCTTATCAGGGGACACGCATGGAGATCAACCAATATCTAGAGAAATGGTATAATCTGCCGGATGGAATGACAAAGCAACAAGGGGACTATCCCGGCGATTCCTTGATGCTAGTTTCCTATAGCATGTGGGGAGAGAAATATCTCGAAAGGCATAAAGAGAAAAACACCGACGACGATGTAAATTTAAGTGAAATCCCGGATAAGGTAAAAGAAAAGGTGATCGCAAAGATTGCTGCCTTGGCAAACAAAGAACCTAAAGAGATTACTCTTAACCAGAATTTGGCAATGGATCTGGGATTGGATTCACTTGATATTGCTGAACTTTCAGGTTTTCTTCTTGATGATTTTGAGGCACGAGGAATTCCGGTAAATGAACTGACAACAGTTTCTCGCGTGATGGCAATAGCGGCAAAACAAGTAACACTTAAAGTCGAGATTGAAGACAATGTCAATATTTCAAAGTGGAAGAAGGTCGTTCAACGTGAAAGGGTGGAAGTTGGGCCCGGAGAAACCATGGCTGAAGTGTTTTTAAATACTAGTCAACGATTGAGTTCTAGCATCGCTTGCGGTGATTTGCGGTCGGGGATTTTAACCTATAAGCAAGTGCGCATGCGTGCTATCTTGCTTGCAGAGTATATTTCCAAACTTCCCGGAAAATATATCGGTATTCTATTACCTGCAAGTGTCGCAGCGAATGTAGTTGTAATGGCAGTGCAGATCGCAGGTCGCATCCCATTAATGGTAAATTGGACGGCAGGTTCAAGGCACCTTGAATCGGTAATACATCTTTCAGATGTAAAAGTGATACTATCTTCTTGGGCTTTTCTTGATAAGCTAGAACATGTGGATCTCGAACCGGTTGAAGATTCGCTTGTGATGCTTGAAGATGTAGGACGCGATCTTACACTTTGGGACAAAATGAAAGCAGCATTTCGTGCTCGCAGATCAACAAAGTCTATCTTAAGTGTTTTTAATTCGACTTTGCCGAAAAAAGAGGATCCTGCAGTTCTTCTATTCACTAGTGGCACAGAAAATTTACCTAAGGGCGTTCCTCTTTCTAACAACAATATTTTAAGTCAGCTCCGTGCGGTTTCAGATTTCATCGATGTTTATAGTGATGATGTCTTATTTGCTTTCTTGCCACCGTTTCATGCTTTTGGGTTTACTATTAGCACTTTGTTTCCAATGTTGGCTGGTATTAAGGTGGCAAGTTCTCCTGATCCAACTGATAGTAAGCGGTTGGCGCATGGAATGGAGAAATGGGGAGCGACAATGATTTGTGGAGCCCCTACATTCCTGAGGGGACTTTTTAAAATGGCGACGCCGGAACAAGTTTCAACCTTACGCCTGTGTGTAACGGGGGCAGAAAAAGCTCCGCCAGAACTGTTTAAATTACTAAAAAGTTTCGGTAAATTAGACACATTAATCGAAGGGTATGGTATCACCGAATGTTCTCCTGTTTTGACAGTTAATCCGCTTGTTGGTCTTCACAAGGGTGTGGGGCTTCCCTTGCCGGGAATCGAACTCAGTATAGTACATCCGGATACTCATGAGAAAGTAGATGATGGCACTCCAGGATTGATCCTGGCTAGAGGTTCAAATATATTTTCAGGATATATCAACGCTGATGTTGCCTCTCCTTTTGTTAAACATGCTGGTAAGAGTTGGTATTCGACCGGTGATCTTGGTTATTTGGACGAGGACGGGTATTTGATGATTTCTGGTCGTCAAAAGCGTTTTATCAAGATCGGTGGTGAAATGATCAGCCTAGCTTCAATTGAAGATGCGCTTTTGAATGATGAATCTATCCATCAAATTACGTCTTTAAATGACAGTCCGCCTTTGGCTATTTGCGCAAAAGAGGTTGAAGGCGATCGCACTAAGATCGTTCTTTTTTTCTGCCATTCTATGGCTCTTGAAAGCGTTAATAAGATACTAAAAAAATCAGGATTTAGCAACCTTGTGCGCATTTCATCTATAGTTGAATTAGATGAACTTCCTTTAATGGGCTCGGGAAAAATTAATTATCGAGCTTTGGAAACTGAATATCTTAGTAAGGAACAGTCATGAATCATAAAAGAAATGGAATCGAGCTAAAGTTTTATAATACTGCGACTCGCTCTAAAGAGGTTTTTAAGCCACGGGAAGAGAATCATGTGCGTATGTATACCTGCGGTCCTACTGTTTACAATTATGCCCACATTGGCAATTTCCGTACTTATGTCTTCGAAGACCTGCTGCGTCGTACGATTAAGTTTTTTGGTCTGAAAATTACTCAAGTTATGAATTTAACTGATGTGGATGACAAAACCATCAAAGGCGCAATTGCAAATGATTGCACTCTTGAGGAGTTCACTCAGCCTTATAAAGATGCATTTTTTGAAGATCTTGCTTCATTGAATATTGAACGGGTTGAGCATTATCCTGCAGCCACCGGCTATATTCCTGAGATGATTACGATGATTCTAAGTTTGCTTGACAAAGGGATTGCTTACGAAAGTCACGATGGATCGATTTACTACGCAATTGATAAATTCCCGCGTTACGGATGCCTTTCTCATTTGAACTTTGATGAGCTTAAGCCGTGTGCTTCGCATCGAAATACATCTGACGAATATGAGAAAGAGAATGTTTCTGATTTTGTTTTGTGGAAAAAATGCGATCCACTTCGGGACGGAAAAACTTTTTGGGATAGTCCTTTTGGTAAAGGTCGTCCAGGATGGCACCTTGAGTGCTCTGCAATGGCGATTTCACTTCTAGGTCCTTCTTTAGATATTCACGTAGGTGGAATCGACAATATGTTTCCGCACCATGAAAATGAAATCGCACAATCAGAAGCGTTTACACAGAAAACTTTTTCAAAATTGTGGATGCACTCAGAGCACTTGCTAGTAGACAATAAGAAAATGTCAAAAAGTTTAGGCAATTTCTACACTTTGCGGGATTTACTTGCAAAAGGTTATACTGGCACTCAGGTTCGCTATATGCTGCTTCATACGCATTACAAGACTTCACTGAACTTTACTTTTGTAGGTCTAGAAGCTGCAAAAGCCACTTTACAGCGCATTCAAGATTTTATTCGAAGAATGCAAGAGATTGCCTCCTCCGGAGAGTCTGAATCGTCATTTTCTTCTTCTTCTGGCTCAGATGCTGTGACAGCTCTCTTGAAAAAGGGCTTACATGAATTTGCAGAGGTTCTGGCAGACGATCTGAATATTTCGAGTGCCCTGGCGGTCTTATTTGAATTGATTCGTGATCTAAATGGCAAAGCTGATGAAGAGAAACTAAACTCTGCAGATGCTAAAAACATTCTTGAATTGCTGCAGGAGCTTAATCAGGTACTTGGAGTATTTTCATTCGAAAAGCAAGAGGTAGAAATTCCTCTGTACTTACAAGAAGCATTGCAAAAGCGCATTGAAGCAAGGCAGAACAAAAACTGGGCTGAAGCTGATTCTTTAAGAGATACGATTTCGCAAGCTGGATATATTATAGAAGATACTCCTGTTGGTATGCGATTGAAAAAAGATGAAATTGCAAGGAGGCCAGCATGAGCCAGCATCAAGCATGGACAAAAGACGAGAAGTTTTTGATAGCCTTATACCGCGCAGCTATGGAAAAAGGTGTAGTCGATCATCCATTTGACCGGTATGAAGTAGCCCAAAAGATAAATTTGCATCCGAAAGGAGCAGATACGATCTGTGTCTTATTACTGCAAGCTAACTTCATTAAGAAGGGAGAAGGAAAAGAAGTTTATTTAGCACAAAACGGTGAAGATTTAGTAAAATCACTTATTGAATAGAAAACTAAAGGACAGATGATGGATTACACAAAGACAAATACTAATAAAAGAGAAAAAGCAAAGATTGTCGATATTGTTTTTGACAGTCAAGAGAGTGAATGGGAAGAGGTTTTAATTGAAGACGAACGGGTAAATTTCGAAGATCTTTCAGAAACCCCGGAACCTTGGTATGCTAGGGTTATTGCCTTGGTTTTTTTGGCACTTGCTTTAGTAGGTGGTTTTCTTTCTCTTGTGTTTTTAATTGTTGCCGCTCCTTTTGCTTTAGTGGGATACTTAACGAATCAATCAGATTGGGATACATCTGTAAATCGCTGGGGGGCACTATTTCGTCGTAGTATGGTGGTATCCCTTTGTTCTTTTGTGGGAATTATTAGCGTGCAATTTGGGCTTTCTATTTTTATGCTTTACTTTACACTATATGACCCCCTTCCGAGTTTACTTGGTAAAGCTATGGAATCTTTTGGAAAAGAGTAGTGGAGGAAGTTCACTCTATCGTTAACGGGTTTGGCTTTGAGA
>JACDDG010000218.1 GCA_013817115.1 Parachlamydiaceae bacterium
GAGATATTTTAACTGGTTCGATGAAAGTGATATGAACCGGGAAAATCAAAGCGATGAAAGGGTTAATTGGCTCATAGATATGCTGGGATCAGCGACAGGATAACGAGAAATCATAAAGTCGAGATAATATTCCCTTTTTAAAATAAGTGGTAATTTTTGAGGTAATGCCACATCTTTTGTAAATAATAACATAAAGTGAGATTTGTCGAATTAAGTCATGTGAATTTCCATATTGCTTTCCAGTTTTCTTAAATGATTGAATTTGCTATTCTTCTTAAGAAGAAACTTATCTTCGAAAAAATAAATTAAAAAGGACTAATTTTGTTTTCACCCGCTATTTCATCAAATGAGTTTGTAGGAAGTCTAGGTAATACTGCTTGGGCGATGGGTGTTGCCGCTGTGGGGGGAGTTGTGACTATGGTCGTCGAAAGATTACTTTGCAAAATTGCTCAAAGATTTTTCACTTTAGACAAACGTAATAATTCAGCAATGTATGTTTTCTACGTAATCAAAGCCGTCGCAATAATTACCGGCGTAGCAGTTGCATGCTTGGTTGCTTCTAAAGCAGCTTTAGTAGTCCTCACAGTGCGTGAAATGTTTGAAGCTATGGCTTTGGGTTTTGCAACAACACTGTTAACGAAGCTAATTGAAAGCTTGGTGGACGGTCGAAACAGAAAAAAGGTAGGATTGCCAGTCGAGTTTCTATTAGTCGGCTCTCTCGCAGGTTATGCAGGTGCTTCTATACTTTACCTTTGTGGGGCTGCAGGTGCACTAGGTGGCGCTTTAATCAATATGAAATTAGATGTTAATCCTTTTGACCAAGGGTCTCTAGACATTAATTAATCCGAAATTCGCTTCGCCGGTGTGGAATCGGCAATGATTCGATTCCACATTTTATTAAGATAACAACGTTGAGTTTCAAGCAATGGATAAACGACGATGAAGCAATCGTCGTTAGAAGTAAAAGCAGCTTTAGTCCAATTGGCAGAACCATTGACCAAAGTTGTACCGTCAATGACCATTCCTTTGTGATGCAAAAGGGGTGCTCCGGCGCTAAGGCGTAAGTTAATTTTACCTTTCAAAAGCATATCAACAACCAATTTGCCACAACCGTCAGCAGACTTTTTATCAATCGCCACCTCGACCTTTATCCCTCGATTATTTGCGTTGATCACTTCTTGAGCTAAATCGTGACGGGTCCATGTGAACATCGCAATGCGAATGCTTTTCTTAGCACCTTGGATGAGTTTTTTTAGCCTGGCAACTGCGAAAGCGTCATCCGGCAAAAACCACAGTTCAATATTTTGCGGTCCCAGTGAAAAGATGCGGTGGGTGATAGGAAGAAAAGTTTCACCATTGCATGATAATGATCGAGCTTTACTTGAAGCCATTTCTGCAAATGGCTCGGAATCGATGGCTGTCATTAAATTTCCATAATGGCGTAAGGACTCCCTTGTCATATTGGCTGAGCCAATCCAAGTTTGCTTATTGTCGATGATTAACATCTTAATATGCATTAAACCCTTAATATCGCGTTTTAAGATTTTGACTTTTGGCCCTAATTTCGCTTCGAGTTTTGATGAATTTCTAAAATCACAAATGACTTTTACTTCGCAATCAGAGCAGCTTTTTTCTCTAAGGCTGCTAATAATTTTTCCATCGGTAAGATTAAATATAACTAATGTAACTGATTTCTCAGCTTGATTAATGGCTTTGCTAATTGTAAGGGTTAAGTCATCTTGCATTTCAGTGCTATAGAGTCCCACAGGATTTTCAACACTAGGAAGGTGCACTTCGTAGACGGCATCAGCTATCCAGGCATAAAACAGGAGAACCAAAAAAAATGAAGTGCTGAGAAACAGTTTGCGGCTCGCTAGAGTTCGTGTTTTAAATCGTGATTTTTTTTTCATAGGGCAAATTCACTTATCGTAAAAGAGGGGGATTAATGATACCGCTAACAGCCTGTTGAAGACCAGAATGCCTTTTTTTAACCTCGTCATTTTTTACTGCAATATACAGTGCTTTGGTCATTCCTACAAGCACTACCATTTTTTTACCTCGTGTAACAGCAGTATAAAGCAAATTCCGATGCAAAAGCTTAAAATGAGTGGTGTGCACTGGAATGACAACACAAGCACGTTCGCTTCCCTGATATTTATGGATGGATACAGCGTACGCTAAACTTAGTTCGTCAAGTTGGTCAAATTCATATTCGACAAGTTCCTCGTCAAAAGCAACGGTCATCGTCTGTTCACCCAGGTCAATTTCACGGATTCTACCGATGTCACCATTAAAAACATTTTTTTTGTAATTGTTGCGTAATTGCATAACTTTGTCATTCACTTGAAATCGTGTCCCCCAGCGAACTAAAGCTTCTTGATTGGGATTAAGGGCACTCTGCAAGGCTAGATTTAAGTTTTCTGTGCCAATGAGCCCTTTTTTCATCGGAGCTAACACCTGGATATCATCCATCGGATTAAACTTATATTTTAAAGGGAGACGCTGCGAAACTAACGTGACGATGTGAGTAAGTACTTCTTCAGGCGTCTGAGCATCAATAAAATAAAAGTCGCTATCGCTCATATTGCGAATATCAGGGAAGTCACCACGATTAATTCTGTGGGCGTTGAGAATAATTCTAGAGCCCGCTGCTTGGCGAAAAATTTCTGTCAAAGTGGTAACCGGAAGGCATTTGGATGAGATAATGTCTTTTAGAACGTTGCCGGGCCCGACGCTGGGCAATTGATTAATATCTCCCACAAGAATGAGTCTAGCGTGATCAGGAATAGCTTTGAGTAGGCTCCACATGAGGGAGGTGTCGATCATGCTCGATTCATCCACGATAATCAAATCGCATTCTATCGGATTGTCTCGTTTGCGTTTAAAACCATAATTGGAAAAATCAAATTCTAAAAGGCTGTGAATAGTGAGAGCCTTGCGGCCAGTAATTTCAGTCATTCGTTTTGCTGCACGTCCAGTCGGAGCCGCCAGCACGATTTTTGAAGTTAGCTGTTCTGTGATTGCCATAATAGCATTGGTAATGGTGCTTTTTCCTGTTCCTGGTCCGCCTGTGATAATTTGCAGTTTTGCTTCTAGCGCTTGAGATACTGCGTCTTTTTGGTGTTTTGCTAGTTCAATTTGGAGACGTTTTTCGACCCATTCTAAGGCTTTGGGAATGTTAACTTGTCTCAGAGAACAGCTTGCTTCCTTGAGACGTTTGAGTTCGCGTGCGATGCCGATCTCGGCGGCAAATAGGTGTTTACTCCATAAGAAAGGGGTGATTTCTCCAGCATGGACAAGATCCATGACTTCAATGCGACTATCTTGCTCTAAACTTTTGACGCATGCTGCAATGCTATTAGGTGTTGTTTCGAGGATGCCTTCTGCGACCTTAAGGAAATCTGTATGAGGATAGCAAACATGCCCATCTCCGGCAAGTTCAGTCAAAACATATTCGATCCCGGCTTCGATACGTTGGGTGGATTCTTTTGCGATGCCCATTGTCTGAGCAATTGTATCAGCGGTCTTAAACCCGATTCCTCGAATATCTCGAGCGAGCTGGTAAGGATTACCCTGAACTTTTTCAATGCTTTTATCCCCATAAATTTTATAAATTTTCTGAGCATATGCCGGGCTGACGCCGTTGGATTGTAAAAAGATCATTACATCGCGAATTGATCTTTGATCTGACCAGCAGCTTATGATTTGTTGAAGCTTTTTTTTACCTAAACCGGGGATTTCTAAAAGCTTTTGGGGATTTTTTTCGATGACCTCAAGAGTCTCCGTGCCGAATTTGTCGACAATGCGAGCGGCAAATTTTGTTCCGATTCCTTTGATCAGACCTGAACCCAGGTATTTTTTTATACCTTCGACGCTTGCTGGGACTTCGCTTTGATATCTCGCCACTTCAAATTGCATTCCATGCACAAGGTGGCGTTTCCAACTCCCGTAGCAGCGTAAGGTTTCTCCGGGTGATACAGAGGGCATTGTTCCGACAATGCAAGAAAGGTCTTGCTTTCTGCTTTCTTGTAATTGAGCGATCGTAAAGCCGCTTTCTGCATTTTGAAATGTTAGGCGTTCGATGTATCCGACTATTTCTTCCATATATTCAATAGTGACCGGTATCTATGGGTTTGCGCAAAATTTAATTCATCTTTTCTATGTTCATTAATGCGGTCTCGTCAAGTTCATATTAACATATATTAACATTGAATTACATTGCGTAGTACTTCTAAATTTCGTAAAGTGAAAAAAAAACATTGCAAGAGGCCTTTATGATAAAATTTGTTACTACATTATTTGCCACTTTATTTTTATTTGGAGCTCCGCAAATCTGCATGGGAGATTACGAGGATGTATTTCCTGAAATGCAAAATGAAGATCAATTAGATGCTCAAACTCAAGCACAAGCTCATGTGAGAGAAGAAGAGAGTCAAGCACCCCATTCCTGTCCCAATTGCTGCAAGCGCAAGCGTTGGAAAAAAGATCGTTTTCTTGAGAACCAGTACAGAGAAACCGGTTGGCCAGGACGTAGAGATGAGCTCTCGGATCAGTTATCGAGATAAAAAACTTGTAATTATTGTACGTCGCTGTCGTGTTGAGTAACCTTGTGACCTCCAAACAAGCTCAAGCCACAATCTAGAAATTAGCTTTTAAAGTTTGCTTCAGTCGTCTACGAGGGCGATTTTATGCTTGTTTGGAAGGGGCGAGGTTACTTAACATCGGAATCACATTTTTAACTCAAGCTTTTTTTGAAAAATAATGCATATAACATTGACTTTTTTTTTAGTCCACAGCTAAGTCCGCCGCTCGCATCAAGCAACGTGTGGAAAGCTTACAGCGGTGGCTACGCACTTAGGTAGCTTTCTGGCGCCCCTACCGGGGCGCACGTTTTGTAATAATCCGAACCCCGGGTTCCGCTATCGCTGCACCCGGGGCTATTAACAATTCCCCCTACCGGGGGATAGAACATCGTAAAATATGGCTAAATTAGAATCTAGAAAAGCAATTCATGCTCCTATCCCCCGGTAGGGGGAACTGTTAATAGCCCCGGGTGCAGCGATAGCGGAACCCGGGGTTCGGATCATTACAAACGTGCGCCCCGGTA
>JACDDG010000219.1 GCA_013817115.1 Parachlamydiaceae bacterium
CGCACAAACGATACAACGCTCTCGATCGAGCATTAAAACTGGACCCAGAGGAAGAGGCTTTTTAAAATGACGTTTTTCTTCAAAAAATCGACTTTCACCGGGACCAAATTTAAGAGTTTGATCCTGGAGAGGACATTCTCCACCCTTGTCACAGATAGGGCAGTCAAGAGGGTGGTTTATAAGCAAAAACTCTAAAATTTCTTTCCTACCTTTGGCGGCAAGAGCGCTTTGCGTATTTACGACCATTCCTTCAGTCGCTTGAAGAGTGCACGATGTTTGCAGTTTACCCATTTTTTCAACTTCGACAAGACATACACGGCAGGCACCGAAGGGGGGCATACGATCGTGATAACAGAAAATAGGAATGTCCAGACCTAATTGCTGCGCAGCTGTATAAACCGTTGTGCCCTTGGGAACTGAAATTTGTTGTCCGTTGATTGTCAAATTTATCATCGTATTCGCTCCTGAGGAAGTCTAAGAAGAGTGTTGCGCATCTCCTAATTGTAAGGATAAGCAATTCTCATTTTTTGTTTTTCATGTGCATGAGGATTTTTTTGAATATAAGCCTCAAACTCATTTTTAAATTCTTTCATGGCGCTCACAATCGGCGGAGCAGCTCCCACTGCAAATGGGCAGAATGAATTCGCAGCCATGCTGACGCACACATCTTCAATCGTTTTAAGATCTGCAGCAGTGCCCTCGAAATTTTCAATCCGTTGCAACATCTGTACAAGCCAACGCGTGCCCTCTCTGCAGGGTGTGCATTTGCCACATGATTCATTTTGATAAAATTGCATAAGGCGAGTAGCCACTTTAACCATATCGGCCGAATCATCCATAACAATAATGGATGCAGTTCCAAGCGCGGTACCTCTAGCTGCAAGCGTTTCGAAATCCATGCAGATATCGATGTCTTTTGCGGTCAGTAAAGCACATGAAGATCCGCCAGGATAACATGCTTTAAATTCGCGTCCGTGAAGTGAGCCACCCGAAGCATCTAAAACTTCCCGCAAAGTCACTCCAAGAGGAAATTCGAAACATCCGGGACGTTGAATTTGTCCACTTACCTGGAATATTTTTGTACCTCTATTTTGAGGTTTGCCAATCCCCTGAAACCATTCGGCACCCCGATTTACGATGTGAACAACATTAGCCAAAGTTTCGACATTGTTAACAATAGTTGGTTTTCTATAAAGACCTGCAATAGCCGGAAATGGTGGTTTCAGGCGTGGTGTCGCACGAAAACCTTCAAGGGAATTTAAAAGAGCTGTTTCTTCACCGGCAATGTAGGCGCCCGCACCAGGATGCACGACGATTCTTAATGAATAATCTGTGCCTAAAATTTTGTCGCCTAAAAATCCAGCTTCTGTCGCTTCATCAATAGCTGTTTGTAATTTTCTTATTCCTTCGTAGAACTCGCCCCTACAATAGATGAAAGCGGTGTTGGCGCCGATGGCGTAGCATGACAAGATCATACCCTCGATCAGTTGATGGGGATCATGTTCTGTGAGGTAGCGGTCTTTAAAAGTGCCAGGTTCACTTTCGTCACAATTGCAAACTAAGTATTTAGTTAAAGCTGGATCTTTCGGAATAAAACTCCATTTCTTGCCGGTAGGAAATCCAGCTCCTCCACGTCCACGCAAATCAGCAGCTATGACCATCTCGATCAGGGCCTGTGGTGAAATAGAAGGGATTGCTTTACGGATAGCTTCATAGCCGCCATTTCGTCGATATGTTTCGATTTTATGCTGTTCCGGAGACTTTATGAACTCTGTTAATACCTTCATTTCGGGCATTTGTTTGCTCCTTTGCTAGCATTTGCGAGAACTTGGTTGAGGTCGCTTTCAAGTACAGGACCTACAACGGTTTCGTCAACAAGCATCATGGGGGCTCGATCGCAAGCTGCCATGCATTCGCATGGTATGACGCTATATTCTCCGTCCGCGGAAGTTTCACCCGGAGAAATTTGCAGCTTTTCACAAAGTTTGCTAAGCAGCCCATCAGCACCACGCAGCATGCAAGAAGCATTTTTGCAAACGTGAATAATATGCTTTCCCATCGGTTTTTCGTAAAACATGTCATAGAAAGTGACAACGGCATGCACTTCATTAGGTGCTAGATTAAAAAGTTGAGCCACCTCTTCCTGTACTTCTAGGGGAAGGTAGCCTACTTCATTCTGAGCCAAATGCAAGGCCGGAATCAGTGCAGAGCGTTCAACAGGGTATTTCAGTTGAAGCTTTAGGATAGATTGACGAGTTTGTTCAGTAAGCATTAGCGATCTACATCTCCTAATATGGGGTCAACACTTGCAATTCCAACGACAACATCTGAAAGCAGATGGCCAACAAGAACTTTGCTAAGAATTTGGATATGGGGAAATGATGGGGAGCGGACTCTTAAGCGATAGGGGCGATTGCTGCCGTCAGAAACTAAATAGTGACTGATAGTACCACGAGCAGATTCTACCCAGTAACTTACGGCTCCTGGTGGGGGGAGGATCCCTTCACTGACAAGTTTAAACTGATGGATGACAGCTTCCATGCTGCGAGCAAGTTGTGGACGAGGGGGAAGGGCAACCTTGCGGTTTTCAGAGATGATTGGACCAGGTTTTAATTTTTCTAATGCTTGCTGTATTATAGCAGCGCTTTGTCGCATCTCTTCCATACGCACAAGATAGCGACCATACGAATCCCCATCCGGAGAAGTAGGAATGTCAAAATCGTAATTCTCATATCCAAGATAGGGATGCGCTTTGCGAACATCGTAGGCAACTCCGGCACCACGGAGAACCGGTCCTGTGCAGAGAAATTGTTTGCATAGATCTTCGTTAATGATTGCAACGCCTTCTAAACGCGTCCGCCAAACATAGTTTTCGGTGAGCAAATTGTCTAGATCTTTCCAAGTAGTTGGAAACTTTTTTAAAAATTGCTGGATATGTTCTGTGGCACCTTCATTTAAATCGCGAGCTACCCCCCCCACACGCCAATAGCTTGGAAACATGCGAGCCCCCGAAATCTCTTCAAAAATGTCCAAGATATCTTCGCGCAGGGCAAAGCAATACATATAGATGGATGACATATTGAGTTCTAAGGCGCTTGTCCCCACCCAAATGAGATGGCTCGCAATACGTGATAATTCCAGAAATAAAAGGCGGATGGTCTGAGCACGTTCAGGAACTTCTATATTCATGAGCTTCTCTACAGTCCCAGCAAATGCTTGTTCTTCGGAAGGTCCTGAGAGGTAATCGATTCGATCGACAAGAGTAAATACCTGATGATATGTACGTGTTTCACATTCTTTTTCAATTCCGGTGTGTAGATAGCCGATCACAGGTTCGCAAGAAACGACAACTTCTCCATCTAAACGCAGCTTAAGACGCAAGACTCCGTGCGTGGAAGGATGTTGAGGCCCAAGACTGAGCTCCATAAGCTCATCGGCATTACTGGTATTAACTTCATCAATCGGTAGTCGAGTCATGCTTACCTTGAGTGTGAGATATGATTTGTGAAGGAACTTTTGGGAAAACACCATTCGTAAATTGAACCGCTTCCTCAGTCAATGCGTAATCCTTTAGTAGGGGGTGACCTTCCCAGTCATCGGGCATAAGAATGCGAGTTAGATCAGGATGCCCCTCAAAACGAAGTCCAAATAAATCGTAAAGTTCGCGCTCATACCAGTTGGCCCCTTCCCACAAGTCTGTAATGGAATGAATTGAAGAGAGACGTTTGGCATTAATAGCGATATTAAATTTTTCACGAGTCTTTGGATTATAAAGAAAGTAAATCACTTTAGTACGCATTTTAGGTATTAAATAATCAACAGCTGTTAAATCTATCAAGACATCATAACCCGGTTCAGGAGTTTGCTTTAGGTAAGATAAAACATCTTTTAAACTTGATGGGGTAACAACTAATGTTATTTCATCGCAGCAAAGTTCTTCTTCAAGAATGGCGATTCCGAATTTTTCTTTAATCTTTTGACTAGTACTTTGTGCGTCCATTTATTTACTGACCTTTGGTTTTTGGAAGCTTTTTCAGTTTAAATTTTTTGTTGGAAATAATTACCTTACGATCGTGTTTCTTGAATTTTCTTACGTAAAAGTAGAAGCCCTTCGATTAAAGCTTCTGGACGAGGGGGACATCCTGGAATGTACACATCGACAGGGACAAGTTGATCGACGCCTTGTATAATTGCATAGTTGTTATAGATTCCTCCGCATGAAGCGCAGTCACCCATAGCAATGACAAACTTAGGGTCGAGCATCTGTGAATGGATAGTTTTTAACACAGGGGCCATCTTTTGGCTGACTCTTCCCGCTACAATCATGACGTCGCTTTGACGAGGAGAAGCACGAAAAACTTCCATACCGAATCGTGAAATGTCATAACGAGCAGCAGCAGTCGACATCATTTCGATAGCACAACAAGCCAATCCAAATTGTGCCGGCCACATGGAATTCCCTCGCGCCCAATTAATGAGAGTTTCGAGAGGTCCAATCATGAAAGGAAGTTTTTCTTTTTCATTTAATCCCATTGAAGACCACCTTTTTTCCATAGGTACGCAAAGGCCACAAATAAAGCAATCATAAAGAAAGCCATTTCATAAAAAGCAAAAGCCCCTAAGCTTCTCGCTACAACAGCCCAAGGATAAAGAAAAATGATTTCGATATCAAAAATGAGGAATAAAAGTGCTACAAGGTAATGGCGAAGAGGGAAACGCTCTTGCATGAGATGTGTGGATGTCAAAATTCCGGATTCATAAGGCAAGAATTTAACAGGATCTGACTTATTCGACACAAAAATTTCGGAAACTCCGACAATGCATAGGGTTACAAAAAGAACAACACCAAAGTAAATGTAAACAGGCAAGTATTCGCTTATGGTATCCAATCTCTTGTCCTCCTATTACGCCTTAATTAAAATTAGCTAATAGCAGGAATTTACCTCATCGTCAATAAAAATTTTTTAGTTGATGCTAGTATACCGAAGTGCGTTCAAATGTTGGTTTTTGGCAAAGAGAAAGCTCCCGCGATTAAGCGATCAAAAACAGCCCCATATTATAATATTGGGTGGTTTTTGATCGCTTAA
>JACDDG010000220.1 GCA_013817115.1 Parachlamydiaceae bacterium
AGCCCGCAGTTTTTGAAGATCGTTCAAAGCTGACATTTGGTCAGCTCCTTTAGTCGATTTTAATCGATAGCGACTTTTAGTCGAAATGCAATCTATGGACTTCAGTCCATAGTGGTTGAATCGTTTCTTTTAATGCATACTCAACAATCGTTCTACTTTTTTCTTTGCAGAGGATGATCCCGATAGAAGGATTTTCGTCTTCAAGTTTGACTGTATCGTTTAGAACGGACAAGTAAAATTGCATTTTTCCAATATACTCGGGAATGAATGGGCCAATTTTCAGCTCTATGGCGACCAAGGATTTTAATTTTCTGTGATATAGCAGTATATCAATTTTAAATTCCTGACCATCCACCTCTAAACGGTACTGTGATCCCATAAAAGCATAAACGTTTCCAACTTCGCGTAAAAAATGCTCCATATTATTAACAATAGCACGCTCTAATTCGTACTCGCTGTGCTCTGCTCCAAGCTCGAGAAAGTCAAAAGCATATTCATCCTTCACGGCTAACTTTGCTTCGGGTCGCATTTTTTCAGGTAGATTGCTGTCAAAATTCGTCTGATTAAGCAACGTTTTTTCATAGTTTTTGTTGTCTATTTGATTTAAAAGCACGCGATATGTCCAAGAATTTCTTCTAGACATTCGCATGTAAAATTCTTTTTCTAATAGATCGTTGCACTTAGACAATATAGCGATATTGTGAGACCAGCTAATTTGTGCAGACAGTGTCTGCAATTTTTCATTATCCTTATAGGAGATGTAAAAATCCTTCATAATGTAAAGGTTGCGATACGAAAATCCCTTCATCCCTGGAAAGGCTTTTTTTAGATCGGAAGCCAGTGTTTTAACTACTGCGTCACCCCACTCTGATTGTTGTTGCTTTTCATAAATTGTTCTGCCGACGTCTTTATAAACTTCGATAAGCTCATGATTAACAGCTACCATTGCTCGTGTTTGTGCGGACTTAATTTTTTGCACGAGCGTTTCTAAGATAGAGATGTATTCGCGGTCGTTCGCGGAAGTTGAATTGTAGTTAGGCCGATCTTTACCGTCCGGCTTGGCCCATCTGTAAGAAACGCCACCTTAGCCGGAACCTGCTCTGATAGAACCAAGATGTTGTCCCCTGAAAAAATAGCAGAAGCGTTGGTTGGCCGCGATTGTACGCGTATTCAGCCAACTGGCACTTTCATCCCATGCTAATTTATCTGTGGGAGCAGGGGAGATCTCTTTCCATGTACTGAGCGAATTTGTAATGTTTGAGACATTAGTAATTAGATTATTAGAGAACTTGTATTAATCCGAAGTTAAAATCGTTCGTTGTAATCAATCAAGCGGACCCAACTGGAACGGACAATTATGATCAGTCTGATCATTGGATACATCAGTGTTCTTGCTCTGGGAAATAATAATCCAATAGAGGAAGCTGCCGAGGATGTGATTAAGGAAGAGACAGGGATAAGCCTCGAACTTACCCCTGATTCAAAGCCTAAATAAGCTCGTCCATTGATCGTGGGACTTCATCTGAATGAGGCGCTAATGGTGCGATTCCAGTCGCGTCATTGGCGGCATTATTCTTTCCTTCCTCTCCGATTTTTTTTGATCGGCTTTCCACTTTTCAAAAGCTGTTAAGAATCCTGCTTCGTTGGCAACGGCTGAATTGATAATTTGAGTTTCTGTCTTGTTGGTAGCTTGAGCGATTTTACGGACATAAGCCACCTTATCGTCCTCGCCGAGGTGTTTTTCGCAAAACTCTTCGAAGCCCTCAACTTTGACATTAAATCATCCAAGATGAGATGGCATTGGGTGGAGATGCTCTCCCCGGGAGTAATATTGGGAGTCGTATAGAAAAGATGATTGTCCGCTCCATAGAGACTTACCAAGATGCTCTTAAACAGCAGGCTGAACCAATAATTTTTGATAGAGGGGTGCTCGATTATGTTGGCTATGCATATCGAACCAATACGCCAATTTCTGAGGAGTTGCACCAGACTGCTCTGTCGTTGGTCTATAGAGGGAGTTGCAAAACTCAGAAAAAGCGGTCTTTTGAGAGCTTTTTTGTGTCCAGCCAGAAAAACATAAATAGATAACCGCCTAAGCGTTATCTATTTATGTTTTTCTGGCAGGGCGCGGAAAAGATCCAAAAGACCGCCTTTATGAGTTTTGCAACTCCCTCTATAACAAAAAAGTTTTCCTGGCACCACCATGGAAAGAAATTTATTGCAATGATACTGAAATAAAGCAGTCCTTCGAAGAAGCCTTAGAGGTATACGACCATCTTTTTAAAATATATTCTGACTTTGGATATGAAGTCATCGAACTTCCAAAAACAAGCGTTGAAAGCCGAGCTGATTTCGTAATCAGCCATATGAAGATCCTCCATTTCAGATAACTCTTGCTTTTTGTAAGAAAAATAGGCTATTATTTCTTACATGAAGAAACAACTAAAAAGCATCGATTCGCAGATAATTAAGGCTATAAATGTCAGGGGGCTCGGCGCTGTGTTTGTTCCGACTGACTTCTTGGATTTGGGCAGCCGAGAGGCTGTCGATGTCGTTCTTCACCGGCTTGTTCGGAAGGGAACCATTCGCCGCCTTGCCAGAGGGATATATGACTTTCCGAAAGAGCATCCTGTGCTTGGATGGCTTCAACCATCTCCTGAAAAAATAGCAGAAGCATTGGTTGGTCGCGATTGTACGCGTATTCAGCCAACTGGAGCCTACGCAGCAAACATCCTGGGTCTATCCGAACAGGTTCCGGCCAAGGTGGTATTTCTGACAGATGGTCCAAGCCGGATGGTAAAGATCGGTCTGACTACAATTCAACTGCGGCAAACGACCGCAAAAAATATGGCGATGGCTGGCCGGCTCAGTGGGCTTCTGATCCAGGCTTTCCGCGAACTGGGCAAAGAAAATGTGACCACGGAGCGGCTTGAGCATTTGAAACGGATTCTTCCCGCCGATAAACGCCTGGAACTACTCAAGGACATTCGACTTGCGCCAGAGTGGATGCACCCAATTTTCAAGAAACTTGCCTCGGAGGATGTGTGAAACTTGGCTTTTTAGAATTGTCTTCCGACGAACGACGCCTGTACATTGAACAGGCGGCAATTCAGAGAAATGTATCCCCTGTAATCATGGAGAAAGACTTCTGGGTATGCTGGTTGCTCGGTATTCTGTTCAAGTCGGAGTTTGCTGACAGCCTCGTATTCAAGGGAGGCACCTCACTGTCAAAAGTGTTTGGCGTGATCGATCGGTTCTCTGAAGATATAGACCTCTCGCTGTCGCCTACTTTTCTGAACCTTCCTGAAGCGGGTATAACCCGTAATCAGGCCAACAAATGGATGACAAGAGCCGAGGCTGCATGCGAGATTGCTGTTCGAACTCAGATCATGCAAGCGTTGGAAGCAACGGTAGTGGAGGTACTAGGAAAAAATGAGCGAGCACGATTTGAGTTTTTAAAAGAACCCAACACGAATTCGCCAGTGCTTCTTTTTCACTACCCCTCGTCGCAGCCAACAGGATTCGAGTATCTCAAGCGTTCTGTAAAACTGGAGTTTGGCTCTCTCACCGATCAGCAACCAATAGGCCATCACATGATACGGCCGTGGATTGCCGAGGTTCTTCCATCAGCATTTCCCGATTGGCGATGCGAAGTCGTGGCACTAGGGGTAGATCGGACCTTTTGGGAAAAAGCTACGATCCTACATACAGAGTACCACCGACCCTCCGATAAACCAATGTCAGATAGGTTTTCACGCCATTACGCGGATACTGCGGCACTAGCGAATCATCCGGTGGCAATCGAGGCTATAAATCAACACGATCTCCGAAACAGAGTCGTCTTATGGAAGAGTCAGTTCTTTGGCAGCTCGTGGGCAAACTATGATCTAGCCAAACCTGGAACCTTTCGCCTTGTTCCTCGGGCTGAGAGATTACCTGCATTGCAGCGTGACTACCAATCGATGCGCGACATGTACCTTACGAAGCCTGCTAGCTTTGATGATGTACTCACTATTTTGTCTGATTTGGAACTTCAGATCAACCAGGCAAGGGCGTAAAATATGCTGGAAAAGATAGTGGAATGGGGCAAAAAAGAAGACGCTGTCAGGGCTCTTATTTTACTCGGCTCACGCGCAGGTCGGCAGCCAGTCGACAATTTTTCTGATTATGATCTTTCTGTCTTTTGCAATGCCGATGAATCATACACAAAATCGGAAAGCTGGCTGACTCAGTTTGGCAATGTCTTGGTATGTATAAAGGAAAAGGTCTTCTATAAGGAAAAGACATTCCTCTCCCGTCTCGTTATTTTTGAAGGTGGAATAAAAGTAGACTTTTCCTTTTTGAGTCTTGACGTTTTGGATCAGGTCGCGCGAAGCAGTTCTCTCCCTGATGACTATAATCTCGGCTATAAAATTTTGCTGGATAAGGAAGACAGAGCAGCAAGAATGCTTCCACCTCAATTTGAGTTAAAGGCGGTCAAACCATCAGAAGAAGAGTTTCATGAAGTAATCAAAGAATTTTGGTTTGAGGTCTATCATGTCGGAGTCTATCTCAAACGGGGAGATTTGTGGTCTGTGAAATTTAGATCTTGGGCAGCTCAGAGTTTTCTTTTAAGAATGATTGAATGGCATGCGCAAGCTGAGAATGATTGGCGTGACTCTACTTCTCCGATCGGAAAACGAATGTCTTCATGGGTGAGTAAAGACTTATGGAAAGATCTACATGGAATCTTTGCCCACTTTGATGTAGAGGACAGTTGGAAGGCATTATTTAATACGATGGAATTATTCAGGCGCATCACAGCTGAGACAGCACAAGCGCTTCGATTCAGTAGTATGGAAGATTTAAGTGAGAAAATGATGAATTTCATCACCACGCTAGAGAGTTCCCAATTATGACAGAGAAACAATCCTTTTCAGATCATCTTATTATTAATTGCCTAAATGCCAATTACGGTATTCAAGTTGCTGCGCTTACACTTCTTCCACTAGGCGCGGATATGAAT
>JACDDG010000221.1 GCA_013817115.1 Parachlamydiaceae bacterium
TATGCGATGCCCTTAAACTATTGACTCCATCTACACGCCTGTTTTAGCGCTTCGCAACAACAACAGCAACTTCCTCAAGACTAGATAAAGGTCTGACATTCTCCGGAATGTCCAAATCTTTTAGACGTCTCGAATCACGCGGCCCTAGATCTTTAACATCTAGTAGAAAAGCTACTGGAATATCATCAGGCAAGCAAGAAACGCGGATAGAGCGGATCACTGCACGCAAAACGAAACCTAATTTAACTCCAACGCAATCAGCAACGTTAATCCATTCGATAGGCACCTTGACATTGACTTTATGATCCTTGATCAATTCTTCAAAGTCCAAGTGAATAACCTGATAGTTGGTTGGGTGATATTGAATATCTTTTAGGATTGCACGTCGGACAACACCTGCACTGTCGGTAAGTTCAAAAACTTGCGTCGATAAATGACCAGGCTTGACTGTTCGTAGTAGTGCTGTGTAATCGCTTTCGATGACTGAGATACTACTAGAGTTTTGTCCACGCGAGTAAATAACCGACGGGATAACCCCTTCTTTACGAAGGCGACTGTTATCGCTTTTGCGTTGACAAATTCTTTCACAATAATTTAGCTTCATATAATAATCCTCCACATGTGGTCACTTTTAAGCACTGGCCGAAATTTTAACTGCATTTTTAATGCAACTACATTTTGCCTAGCTTATATGCTCAATACTGTAATAACTTTAGATGTACACAACGAGGAACTGCCAGATGGCAGCCTAAAAGAAAGTGCTTTATTTGCACAGACTGAAGAAGCTATAATTACATAGCTTTCAAAAGCTCTTCTCTCGGTATGCTTTCGCTGCTGACTCTAATAGGCCAACGAGAAGAACATCTACTTAGGTAAAAACTGCACAAAAAAATTATATAATTTTTAGTGCAAATTTCACATTTTGGGGTGGAAGGATTCGAACCTCCGCATGGCGGTACCAAAAACCGCTGCCTTACCGCTTGGCGACACCCCAGTAACATGTTGCGGGAGCAACTTGTTTCAATGACATCATCTTAGCAATGCTATATATTTTTACGCAACCGATATTTTTTCTTTTTTTGCAAAAAAATACTATGTTGAATCGGCCTCATCTAGAATCTCCATAATACAAACCAACTACTAAGAGCTTTTAAAAGTGAAGATTGACAAGAAGGGACGGCTAAAACCCGAAAGTTTAGACTATGGAGAATTGAAACGACCCAATGTTATAATGTTGGGTCATTTTTGATCGCTTAATCCCGAGGCTTTCTCAAAGCCAAAAATCCAAAATTTGAACGCGCTTCGGCATACTAGTAATTAATTTACAGCACCGTTCTTTTGCTTACTAACAAAGGCAGATTAGTTGGGTTAAGTGCGACTCCCTATTCCAATTTGTCAACCTACATTTTAATTGCATCCAATAATTCAGCACTCCCATATAAATATTGCATAAATATCACAAGTATTGTACTGTTAATTATACATAGTTAAAAAAAACTACTTAAAGATATTATTTGAGGTAATTACATGACAAATTTCTCCGTGGAAAGAATTAACCACTCAAGCTATAAAATAGTTTGTAATGAGCAAACCTACAAGGTGAAAATTGAAAGGTCTGTGCCTGCGATTCTTCGTGGCACTGATTCCGATGCAAAAAAACTTCGAAGACAAGAATTTTTTTATAATTTAGTTACTGATCTAGCAAAAGGAATTAGCGAAAAAAATCGACCTGAGTCTTTTAAAATTGGATATAAAACATGGCATGTTAGTGAATATGAAAAAAAAATCTCCCTTGTAAATCAAATCGCCGGCATTATTCCATATACAAAAGGGCTTGGCCATGCAAAAGGCATTATCAAAAAGCCTGAAGATGTCATTCGCTTAAAAATTAAGGATAACTTTCGAATACCTTTTGAAAGACTTATTCCGATTCACGGAATACAAAATGCGGATGAACTGGCAGAAACATCTTACAACCTTTGCCACGCAACGAAAGAGTCATACAAAGCTGATCAAATTGCTGCTAATCGCCTCCAAGGTGTATTAGAATCTGAACGTTGTGGAGGTTTAGCATATAGCGAACAACTCCTTACTCATTTTTCTTCAACTCCATTCACTTCACTATCAACTATTGCTTTTCAGAAGCATGAAAGAGAATACTTCGGAACCGATTTTTTTACTCCAGAACAGTGCCTTACCTGCTTTCAGCTATATGGTGATGACGAATTACGTCTAATCGAAAAGTCAAAGATAAATCATTCTGATGAAATTCAAAAAAACCGTAACAGAAAAACAGTTGAGTTATTTATAAAGCGAATTAAAATGGAGTTCGGTGAAGCGAAATTCAATTACATCTCTCATAAATACAAGATTAATCTTGACGGACTTCTTGAAAAAGGTTTGCCACTGACACCGGAGCATGTTTATCGAATGAATATAGGCCTACAGAATATCGAGATAGATGACGTCAAGGATCTATTTTCTGCACTGAAAGGTCTAAGTACAATTATGTCCGTTCAAAAAGATTCAAAACCGCTTATAGGCATTTTAGAAAGAATTAAGAATTCAGATTTAAGCGTGGAATCTAGAAAAGCGGAACTTGAAGAAGCGAACTTTCAAAAAATCGAATCTAAGACTCTTAAGTCTAAAGAATCAAAGCTTAAAGAAATTTCAAGCCAAAAATTCCATTTCTCAATAAGCCAAATGCGTGGAGTGATTTCAATCCTCCAACAAGGAAAAAGCAATGACGATCCTGTAACAGTTGGCGACTTGAAAGAATGGCTTAAGGTTTTTGAAGGGCATGAGATCGAACATTTTTCTTCTCTACCTCTCGAGCCCCTAAATCGTCTTATGACGGCTTTAACTCCTACAATGCTAGATCTTGACAGAACTTATACCGGCAGAAAAATTCTTCGAATCATTAATGCCGGTGATTACACACTTGCCAAAACAGCCGGCAATCAAGAATTAAAACCTTGGATTGACCAACATGAGCTTTTGCATTTCTTCTCTGAATTGGAAAATGCTTCCAGTCTCCACAGCTATTATGAGAAATTAGCTCATGTCCTCTGCAAAAAACATCTTTTTCGTCATCACCCTACATTGGGTATCAAAACTGGCGCAGTGATCCCTGCTCCTACTGACGAAAAGGGTAATAAGCGCTGGTATCTAGTTGAAGAGTTTGTTTCAAATGCTTATGGAAAAGCTTGCTATTCTCTCACACCGTTAGGAAATGATAAATCACTTCCACACATAAAATTATACCGCAGTACAGCGTCAAATAAAGCTTCCGCGTTTAATGCTAAAAGTATTCGTAACGATTTTAATCCTTTAAATTACGCAGGTTATGAGGGCAAACATAAATCTGAAAAATTTGAAAATCCTTTTATTAACGAAAGAACTATTCTAGTATGGGTGGGCTACCTGATGCAAGCTCAAAAATCGATTAAAGAGCTAGGCTTAAATCCAAGTCAAGAGCAACTTGCTGAAATTTACTCTAATCTGAAAAAAGCTAACAAAGAAATTTTAAAAACAGAAAGCGACATTACACGCATCCTGCCATTAGGTGACATCATTCGCAAGCATGACGCTATCTTAAATACACTCTATTCAATTGGTAAATTTGAAAGCAGACTTTTTAATGCGCTCCGCAACGATCACATCGTAACTAAATCAGAAGACAACAACAAAATCCTTAATGATGCCAAGAGATTGTTAACAGTTCTGCCTGATTTCACCAATGAGATCGTCATGAAGCAATTCAAAAAGAGACATAGCGATCAAATCATAAAACAATGGGCTTTAGAAATCCAAGAACTGCGCGATGATATCAATGACCATATACTTACAGATCGGGCATCTACCAGGAGAGGAATCTCTCTAGCCATCTTGGAAAATGAAGTCATTTCAAAAGCAAAAGTTTTTGAAAATACACTTGATAGAAATAATTTAAATGCAGAACTACTTACAGATTGGGCCGAACTTTTGCATGCTCACGCTGAAGCAAAACAAGAAACAATTGGGCACAAAAATACGGGCGATTTTGTTTATTTAGGGCACAGTTTAGGGGGCGGGCTAGCACAAGTTGGCACATGCGACTTGGTAAAAAACCATCGAATCCCCTGTCCTTCACAAAAACTTTCTACTGTAGCTTTTGACGCACCTGGAATTCACAGAGAGGATAACCGCTTTTATAAAAAGTTTATAAAAAAACATCATAAACTCTTTGTTCAACAGAATATCAATTTCGAAATTTATCATCAGCATGAGGTTAATGATCCTATCCCTGCCGGAGGCGTTCATCTAGGCGGAGCAAGCAGCAAAAAAAATGCAGCAAAATTAAAAAATATGTCCAACTTTAAATTTACTGGGCTTTTGATGGAACGCAATCCTGAGGCTCATCACCGGGATATTCGTGACGCAAAAACAGTACATGCGACTCGATTTCTTGAAGGTAAAGAAGGCATTGATTATACTACAACACGTTTTTCCCCCAAAGAATTAGGTTTGCTAGACCTGGGAGGTGAATTTAATAGGATGGAGCCTGAAAAAGCACAAGAGAAAGCAAGGCAATTAAGTGATTATGTCTGGCATTATCCTATAAGACCTTCCAGTGCCAACCGTCTTCAAACCAGTACTTGGTTCTATAATTTTTGTTATTTCTTGTGCGGAGATGAGTGGGTTGAACAAGACCCTCGTTATCTTAAGGAAGTCGATTCCAGGGGGATGCTATGGGCGAAAAAAGACGGTCTCTCATCAAGCTGGATAGGTTAATAACTATACCGAAGAGCGTTCAAATTTTACTTATTTGGCTTTGCCTAAAATCCAAAATTTGAACGATCTTCGGTATAAGTGTAGTGCTAAGCTTTCCACCTATAAGTTTTTGTGCTGTTGTGCTTAATTGTATCATGACAAACACGCCTGTTAACAAGCAAACTATACATATTTGTCATTATTTATACCGAAGTGCATCTAAATTTTGGATTTTTGTAAGTGTTCAGAGA
>JACDDG010000222.1 GCA_013817115.1 Parachlamydiaceae bacterium
TTTGATAAAGTCACCGAGAATACATGCAAAAAAATTATCAAAAAAGTGCGTGAGGTTGAAGATAAATTTTGGCTAGAAGATGCCCTGCTCGATGAAAACAATGGGCTGGAAACCTCTTTTTTGAACAATCAGTGAGATAATTGCACCTAAAAAATCGATCACGTCATTTGCAAAGAGCTATAATTGCTTCGCTTGGCTCATGAGGAAAGAGACCCTATTTTGATTTTGCCTGTGCATTCTAGAAATCGACAGGCAATGGACCTCTAAGTGATGGAAAGCAAATCAGTTCCCAAAATTAGCCATGAGCAGGGTGAAAATCCATTTCCACACCACAACTTTTAAGAGCATGCATAATTGCCCCTGCCCTCCTCTGCGTCTCTGCGTCTCTGCGTTAAAAAAAAGCCCCCCTAAAAGCCCTAATTTCCTAAAGCAACAACCCCGCAGGCAAATGCTCCCCGAAAATACGATCTTGCTCTACTTCAGTCATTTCAGTAAGCTCCAGCAAGCATTTTTCGAGCATCTCTAAATCCGGAGAATCTGCAAAATGTCTCAAAACTTTATCCACAGTAACTTGTGACAAATTAATTTCTCGACTATCCGTTTTACGTCCCAATTGACTTATGAGAAATGGTAATTCTTTCACATTCGATTCAGGTAATTCAGGTAAAGCAAGCAAAACATCAATCCATCGTGCACAGACATCTTTCGGAACAACATTGACCTTTGTACCATTAAGCAAATGACGAGCTCCTATACGACCTAAAGCCCAATAATCGGCAGATATAGGCTTACCTTTCGTAATGCGTTCTACTAACGCTTCCCCTACTTTAATCTTCATCGGAAGATCCATGAGCTCCAACGCTGCCAACGCTCGAATTTTTTCTCCATACTGCGAGAAGTCGGATTTTCCTTTCACTTCGATCTTACCGTTTCGCTTATTTAAGATTAACAATAACAATTCATGAGCTAACTGTAATTGTTGCCCTTTATTAAAGCCAGCTGCCACCCTTCGATAACAGATCCATTTCTGTACTTGGCATTCTTCTGAGACACTTGTTTTGGATTCACTCAAAATAATTTTCCAAAGTTCCTTGATACGAAAATCATCTAAAGGAAAACCACATCCAGGCAACATCAAGAATCCTAGAAGATTCCACCACCGCGTTTCGTGAGTAAGCGTTAACTTGCGCTTGTCAGCGACTTTAAACACAGCTTCACTTAGGCCTCGCCGAATACTTAAAGACCAGTCTCGTCGAGGCTTTTGCAACATTTTCTCAAGACTATCCATCAAATTTTCCGGCTTTAAAGAAGAATTTAATGAAAATGCCTCGCTAATATATTTTTTTGATTTAACCAAAAACTCTTGATCAAACAACTCATCTTGAGAAGTCTTCCCTTTTCCCTTGGATAATGCTGCTTGTGAGCTGTCTTCCTGGCCGGTAGCGCTCCGCAACTGAAATTCTAACACCCAAACATGCTCCGTGTTTAGTGATCGTAAACTGACCTCTAAAGTTCCAATAGCATTGAGGTGCACAGCCAAATGCACAGGGATCGAATTATCTAGCTTATCTTGCTCCCCTAAGGATGAGTCCTGTTTATTTTTACCGAAACGCAAAATTGTATGAATGGGCGGAAGAGGCTGTAATTGTTCTGGATCAATAGCGATTAAATCGCCGGAAAGATCATGTAAACGTACATGAGATGTGTACAACTGGAAAGAGACAGGTTTATTCGGTCGCAATAAAAACGTTTCCTTAGGCTCATACGTAGTACCTTCATCAGACCCGCGTGGCAAAAGAGTCAAAGCTCTGTGAACGACTTGTTCGTTTGCACCTTTCGTATCCACTCCTAAATAATATCCACGAGCTGTGCCACCTGTAATTTTTACTCCGATTCCACGACGAACTTTGCCATAATAAGCTGCTCCACGTGCGACTGCAAGATCAAGATGATACGAGGAGAGCTGTACAGCATTCGTATTTGGGAACCATCTTTGCAATGAGTTTAAAATTGCTTCTTGAAATAGCAAGGGTTTCATCGTCCCTCCGTTAAAAAGGACGAAGTCCGGGCCCTTGATCTGATCAAGATTCGCTAAACCTTGCGATAAGAAACAGGCTAGATGTTTAGTGATAGAAGGTTCATTGTCGTAAGGTAATCCCATCGTTCGCATGCCTGTTGTCTTGCGCACATCCAGAGCATTTTTCCATTCATATTGGCCAAAAAAGCCCTCTTGTAATATCTTTATTGTTTGATCTCGAAAGACGTCAGCCATCAAGCTATTTTTTATAACACTTGCACCGCTTCCCTGCAAAATAATTTGTTGCTGTTTTTTAGTCCCTTTAGGATCTAATAAAACTTCTTTTGCTGCTCGCACTTCACTTTTTAACTGAAGCCATTGGAAAGCTGAAGGCTCTTCTTTAAATAACTGCGGCTCAACATGATGAGCAAGGGCAGCATCCATGTTATCGCCACCAAGCAAGAGATGATCTCCTACAGCCATACGACGGAGCTGTGGTTTCTCCTGTTCACCTGCTACCTCGATCAAGCTAAAATCTGTGGTCCCCCCCCCAACATCACAAACAAGCACTGTTGAACCTAAGGGCAATTGCTTTTGCCATGTGGATTCATTTTGAGCGAGCCATGAATAGAATGCAGCTTGTGGTTCTTCTAAAAGTGTTAAGTGAACGATACCTGCCTGTAGTGCAGCTTCAGCTGTAAGCCTTCTGGCGATTTCATCAAAAGATGCTGGAACAGTCAAAACAATTTCCTGCTCTTCGAATTCCTGTGTGTGATCGCCTTTAGCTAAAGTAGCATTCCACGCTTCTTTTATATGACTTAAATAGCGTAACGATGCTTCAACTGGGCTGATGCGTTGTGATGTGTCACTGGAATTTGATTCAAAAGGCAGAATTTTTTCGCGTCGGTTAGCTGCAGCATGGCATAGCCAACTTTTGGCAGACTGGACGAGGCGCGTAGGCACCTTCCCCCCATGCTCCTGAGCAAATTTTCCGACAAAAAAGTCTTCTTGGTCTTTCCATTTTAGCTTTATGCTTCCCTTTGGCCACTCTTGAGGAGCGCATAAATAGCAGAAAGACGGAAGTGTGGGCAGAGATTCAATATATCCCGCAGCGACTAGCTGCGGGATAAGAAATTGCTGAATTTGAGCATGTTGACTTTGAGTATCAACATAAGCGACAGAACTATTGGTAGTTCCTAGATCAATTCCGATGATGTAGCGCATTCTAAGTTTCCGTTAATAAAGGATTCCGGAGCCACAAAGGTATGTCCAAGATCTGCGGCCACATGTGAATTTGTAACACTTCCAAGGCAAACATTCAATCCATTACGTAAACCTTCGCTTAGAATAGCTTTTCTCCAACCTTTATTGGCAATTTCTAATGCATAAACGATAGTCGCGTTTGTCAATGCCTGAGTTGCAGTACGTGCACACGCTCCGGGCATATTGGTTACGCAATAGTGAATAACACCATCAATAACATAAGTCGGATCATCATGCGATGTCGGACGTGAAGTTTCAAAACAGCCACCTTGGTCAATTGCAACATCGACAACAACTGAACCCGGAGCCATTTTCTTGATCATTTTTTCAGTGATAAGCTTAGGTGCAGTCTTACCGGGAATAAGCACTGCTCCGATCACGAGATCAGAATTAACAATAGCTTCTTCGATAGACTGAGATGTCGAATAGAGAGTCTTCAACGCAGGCCCAAAAAAAGCATCTAACGTACGAAGTCTTCCTAAATCTCTGTCAACGATTGTGACGTCTGCACCCAGACCAAGCGCCATGCGAGCAGCTTCAGTCCCGACGACACCGCCCCCGATGACTAAAACTTTTCCGGGTGCTACACCAGGAACACCACCTAATAATACGCCATTGCCACCGTTATTCATCTGTAAAGAGGTTGCACCCACTTGGATAGCAATGCGGCCGGCAATTTCACTCATGGGGACAAGTAGAGGCAAACGACCTTCACGATCTGTTACAGTTTCATAGGCAATTGCTACACATTTGCTGTCAATCAAGTGCTGAGTTTGTACTGGGTCCGGTGCAAGGTGGAGATAACAAAATAAGATTTGGCCTTCTTTCAAAAGTGGAAATTCACTTTCTTGAGGCTCTTTTACTTTGATGACCATTTCGCAAGCGTACACATCGGCGGGAGTCTGAACAATTGTAGCTCCTGCTTGTTGGTACATGTCATCGAAAAAGCCGATTTCATATCCGGCTAATGCTTGCACCTTGACTGAATGTCCGGCTTCAACAAGAGCGCGCACCATTCCTGGGGTAGCTCCAACGCGATACTCACGATTTTTTATCTCTTTAGGGATTCCGATTTCCATAATAAAGCCTATTTTGTTTAATAAAAGATTTCTTATAACCGACGAATTAGCTTAAATGGCGTTCGTTAGAAATTCCAAGTTTGAGGCCAAGTCCGGGTTGAGTTTCATGCTAATATGAGAGATTCACAGTCCCATACACCAAGAACAAAATAGATATTATACCCTAGACGAGGATAAACGGAAACATAAAAAAGAGTTCTCAACATTTTGTAATAAATTTTAGTATAAGTTCATTTTAAGGTGTATGAAGGAGATTTTTGAGCCAAGAATGTCCGATTGAGCCATGATGAATAAGTCAATTTGCGAAAATACAGGCCTGATCATTTATTTGAGGGGTTTTTTGCAAAAACGCCTTCCACCCTTTGAAGCATTATTTCGTGGGAAATTTTGTCCACAAATTTAATGCCGAAAAAATCTAGGTTCCTGAAAGTCAGCAATGCGCCCTAAGCTCCAGAGAACCAGAAGGAGCGGTAGATTGTCGCTTCCTCTGGAGCTTCTGGCACTCATGAGAAGTCCTTAAGGTCTTTAATCTTTTATACCGAAGTGCGTCCAAATTTTGGATTTTGGCAAAGAGAAAGCTCCTGCGATTAAGCAATCAGAAATGACCCCATATTATAATAT
>JACDDG010000223.1 GCA_013817115.1 Parachlamydiaceae bacterium
TCATTAAGCAGATTAACGTCGAACACGTTGAAGCTTTAGTCGAAAATGATCAAATTACCAAATTTAGAGTCAATTCTAAACTGAGTTTTCTTATCCAGAATAGTTAGTGTTAAAGGTAAAAAATATGGTGTACTAGTACACCATACAACCTCTCCTGCCTGCAAATTATCATCATAGATGAAGTTGTTCTTTTTTAATCTTGATCTGCTGGATCAGCTGCACGGCCAGTTGCAAATTAGTGTAACGAACATGCTCGACATTAAATCCAAGGTCAATATTGCTGTGCGCCATGAAATCAAATAGTTCCTCAATGATGCGTTCTAAAATCGAAAAACAACGATTTGTGACATCTGAATTTGGTTCCGTCAGGTATGTATAAATGGCAGAAGGAAACTCTACTCCTAACCATTTAATAAAATCGATGTCTCTCATTTCAGATGCCGGCGATAACGAGACAAAAATTTTTGGCATAGGAAGGTGTTCGTTTGCACACAGAATTTGTAATTCGCTAATAACTTGTTTAAGATTTGCTGTTTCGAAGATGATCTGTGAGCAGAAAAAAGTTATTCCGGTCTTCATTTTATTGAAGATCCGTTGGGCCTCGCGTGGACGTGTAAATATTGTAATTCCTCCGATTTCAATATCTTCGAAATAATTCTTAATGTAATTTGCGCCCTTTCCTACACTATATCCTGGGTATTGAATTTCATGGCTTTCACCTCCAACAAGAAGAAGCTTTCGAATGCCTTTTCGGTGAACGTAATCAACCCATTTTACAAATTCTGAAGGAGTAATTTTACCAATAATTTTATAAGGAATCGGAGAAAAGATAGGCTGTTCTTTCTTGATGATATCGGCAAAACGCACATTATCGATTTTCTTAGAAAATGGAAAATTGCGCTTTCCACTTCTAGTCTCATCGAGAACTTCCGGAAGATTCAATGTATAAATTTTCTCTTTCTGCATGATTTCGCAAACTTGACGGACCCAAGTCATCACTTTTTGCGAATCCCATGTTGTTGGGGGTGGAATTATTTCAAAAATGATCGGATTTTTAATGGCTAAACCTCTGCCTTGCAAGTTTTGCCGCCTTGACCATGTTTTCTAATCCTGCCTCAGTTTCAGGCCACGAGCGTGTCTTTAGACCGCAATCGGGATTAATCCACAGCTGGCTAATTGGAATTGATGCTGTAGCTTTCTCAATTTTTCTAAAAATCTCTTCTACGGTGGGGATTTGGGGGGAATGTATATCGTACACTCCCGGACCAATCTGATTTGGATAATGAAAAGTTTCAAAAGCCTTTAAAAGTTCCATATCTGATCGAGAAGCCTCAATAGAAATGACATCGGCATCCAACCTAGCAATACCATCGATGATGTGATTGAATTCAGAATAACACATGTGGGTATGTATTTGGGTCTTATCCTGAACTCCGCATGAAACTAGACGGAAGCACGTGACAGCCTCATCTAGATATTTTTGCCAATCCTTTTGTCTTAAAGGCAAACCTTCACGAAAGGCAGGTTCATCAATTTGAATGACTTTTATTCCTCCTTTTTCAAGATCCAGTACTTCATCGCGCAGAGCCAGTGCAATCTGTTTCGCTGTCTCGTAAGGGCTCTGGTCATCGCGAATAAAAGACCACCGAATAATTGTGATTGGACCTGTGAGCATTCCTTTGACAGGTTTTTTTGTTAAGGATTGCGCAAACGTTATCCATTCGATCGTCATTGGAGCAGGCCTGCTGACATCCCCAAAGATAATCGGAGGCTTAACGCATCTTGATCCGTAGCTTTGGACCCAACCGTTTTCTGTGATTGCAAAACCATTGAGCATTGGTGCAAAATACTCTACCATATCGCTACGTTCCATCTCTCCGTGAACTAACACGTCTAGATCTATTTTTTCTTGCCAGCTTATGAGGTCGGCAATGCATCGCTGTATGTTTTGCTTGTATTCCTCAGGATTCAATCTCTGTGATTTAAAATCGCGGTGAAGGGTTCGAATTTCTGTGGTTTGTGGGAAAGATCCAATAGTCGTGGTTGGAAAAAGTGGTAAATTTAAGTCAGCCTGCTGACTTTCCTTGCGAACGGCATAAGGGCTTTTTCGTGTTAACATTTCCGGAGATATGATTGTACTGCGTTCTTTAACTTTAATATCATGGATAAGTTGACTAAGGAGCCGAGCATCCACTGCTCGTTTGTTTTCCTTTAAGGCTTCGTTAAAAGGTGCTTCCCCTGAATTGAGGATGTCAGTGAGTAAAACTATTTCCTCAATCTTTTGGACCGCAAAAGATAATTGGTCTTTAAGTTCCATATTCATGGAATTTTCTGTTTTTAGGTCCACTGGCGAGTGTAGAAGGGAACTAGAGCTACCAATCCATAATCTGTCTCCCAGAGATTCTTTTAATGGCTTTAAAATAGTTAAAGCTTTCGTTAGATCAGTGCGCCATATATTACGGCCATCGACCATTCCAAGGGATAAGACTTTATCTTTTAAGAGAAGACTGAGAACAGGTTTTAGTTGTTCAGGTGAACACACCATATCGACATGCAACCCTGAAACTGGTAATTGACAAGCTAGCTGCAGATTGTTTTCCAATCCTGCAAAATAAGTTGTAACCATCAGAGACAGATTTGTTTCAGAGTTTAGTTCTAGGTAAACCTTTTTAAAGGCCTCTTTCCAATCTTGTGAGAGGTCTAGGACTAAGATAGGTTCGTCAATTTGGATCCATGTAATTTTTTGTTTTTCTAATCTAGCGAAGATCTCTTTATAGATTGGAATAAGATTAGTAAGCAGGCTTAATCGGTCAAAATCTGAAGGGGCATCTTTTACCTTTCCTAGCCAAAGATATGTTAGTGGTCCTATAATGACAGGCTTAGCAGGATGATTTAAGCGGTGAGCTTCCTCAATTTCGTTAAAAAGTTTTTGGCTAGAAATTTTAAATTGTTGTTGTTGAGTGAATTCAGGGACGATGTAGTGATAATTAGTGTCAAACCATTTGGTCATCTCGCACGCTTGGATATCTTCTCCATTTGGAGCGCTCCCGCGTGCCATGCGAAAATAGGTGTCAAGATCGACATCATCTTCAACAGGGCCAAAACGTTCAGGAATTACACCTAACAATGTAGACATGTCTAGAACATGATCATACCATGAGAAGTCACCCACGGAAAGCCAGTCTAGAGGGGCCTGAGCCTGCAAGGCCCAGTTGGCGGCTCGAATTTTTACACCTTCGGTGTGTAAGGTCCCTTCGTCGATATTTTCTGCCCAGTAAGCTTCAACCGCTTTTTTCATTTCGCGATGTAAGCCAATACGTGGGAAACCTAAGTGGTGTGATGTAACCATTGCTTGCTCCTTTTCTCTGCTAAATCCACCATATCAACTTTGTTTTTGAAATAGAATTAAAAACATGTTGTGTGTTTAAATTCTTGGACAGAAGAAATTTTAACGCCAAGGCGCAAACATAGTTTTACGCATAAGATTTTTTGACAAAAATATAATGGTTTACAATCTGCTAAGCAGCAAATTGTAGCACGTCATTCTATTTTGGAGGTACGATGCACGGCATTGGAATCATACTTTTAACCCAATCTTTATTTGAAAAGTTATGCATCTAAAACATTTCCTTAAAATTTTTTTGTTGTCCACAGCTAAGGCTCTGCCGCTCGAATCAAGCAACGTGTGGAAAGCTTACATCGGTGGCTACGCGTTTAGGTGGCTTTCTGGCGCCCCTACCGGGACGCACGTTTTGTAATTATCCGAACCCCGGGTTCCGCTATCGCTGCACCCGGGGCTATTAACAGTTCCCCCTACCGGGGGATAGAACATCGTTAAAATACGGCTAAATTAGAATCTAGAAAAGCTATTCATGCTCCTATCCCCCGGTAGGGGGAACTGTTAATAGCCCCGGGTGCAGCGATAGCGGAACCCGGGTTTCGAATTATTACAAAACGTGCGCCCCGGTAGGGGCGCCAGAAAGCCACCAAAGTGCGTAGGTACCGCTGTAAGCTTTTCCACACGTTGCTTTACGCGAGTTAGGCTTTTTCGCAGTTGTAGGCTACAAAAAAGTTCGGCCTGTTGTTTTTCTGCAAAATTTTTTCAAAAAAATTGAATTAAAAGCATGATTGGAATGACGTGCTACAATTGCTGCTTCGCAGCTTGTAAGCCATTAGATTTTTGTCAAAAAAACTTATGCGTAAAAGAATGTTTACGCCTTTGCGTTTTAAATCCTCGTTCTAGAAATTTTAACGCATTAAACTAAGGAAGCTAATGAAGAACTCATCATTTCGACTATACTTGAAGAATTGACTGGCAATGACCGCATTTTTTGGCCTTTCGCGGTATTTGCATTAAGCATTCGGGGCAATTTTTTGTTATGAGAACGACAGGATTAGGGGGTAATAGTCTGTTCATAGCTTTGATCACCAAAAAGATAACAAATGCAATGATTGCAAAATCCACGACGGCATTAATAAATGATCCGTATCTCAAAAGAACCGGAGGGACCGTTGAAGTTTCTTTATGGAGAGTTAATGCCAAGTCACTGAAATCTACTCCTCCGAGAATGACACCTATTGGTGGCATAATGATGTCATTGACAAATGAATTAACGATCTTTCCAAAGGCTGCTCCGATGATGACTCCAATCGCAAGATCGACAACATTCCCGCGCATGGCAAAGGCTTTAAATTCTTGTATAAATTTCATAGAGTTCCTAAAAAATACATTGTGAATTTTGAGAGGAGAATAGCATTTTCTTTTTATTTAAAATATTAGTTTTCATAGCTAATTTCTCTAAGTCCATTTTGTTTTTGTGAGATCGGAAGCGAAGTGTTTGACGTAGCTTTATACCGAAGTGCGTTCAAATTTTGGATTTTGGCAAAGAGAAAGCTCCCGCGATTAAGCGATCAAAAACGACCCCATATTATAATATTGGGTCATTTTTGAT
>JACDDG010000224.1 GCA_013817115.1 Parachlamydiaceae bacterium
GTAAAGCTGGGGAGTTTGTTTTGCGATAAGGTAAAAGAGCCGTCCATACAACACGCACCCAATTAAACCTAATTCCGTAAGGATACGTAAGTATCCACCGTCTAAAGCAGGCATGGCAAATCCAGGCCCAATGCCCTGTAACCAACTTTCAGGGTGTAGCCAATATATTTTCATTACGTAGCACCACTTGTGAATACGCATCCACCAACTTGTGTCATGCAAGCCTTGTCTTACTGATTCTTTACCGATTGGATCGTAATCCAAAGCAATGTTGTCCCAAACCGTTGAAATGAGCTCGAAATTGTTTAATGAGAGTAATCCTGCGCTGCGTTCAACTATCCCGGAGGCATTGTATAAGGCAAAAACCATCAAACCTGCACCGATGACTAGCGTTAACAGTGGCAAAAGATAAGTTATAGGTTTTTTCCAATCGATAAGATCTTTGAGGCACAAGATAAAAGAAACAAAAAGAGCAAAGATTGCCATTCTAGCCCCGGACAGGACTACCAAAAAGATGAAAAGGAATAACAATGCGTAAGGATAAAATGTCCTAAAAAATCTTTTAAGTTCTCCGGGCACTAAAATATAGCTAGGTTGAGTTGCCTTCGATTGGTAAATAAGAAAGCAAAAAAGTAAATTGAGGAGTAGTCCGATTTCAGACCCAAACGAAGCAATGCCCATCATCCGATCATCTGGTTTCGCGATATAGCCTTCTACGCTGAAGATGCCGACGATTTGAAGTTTTTGCAAAATCATCAGAAGCAAATTCCAAGCAAAAAATGCCTTGACAATGGATTCAATGCGACAAAAACGAAATGCCAGTGCGCCAATGTAGAAAAACGAAAAATATTCCAAAATCCGAAAGCAGTAAAAGAACGAGGATCGCACAGGCATAATTTCTGCTGCGAATAGTAGGCGGTTAATGCTAAAGGAAAAAAGAGAAAACCCAACAATAGCAAAAAGGACCATCTCGATATCAGTAATTTTTTTACGCACCGCAAAATTTGCCCAAAAACAGACTAAGCTAAAGCCTAATAGCACTAAGTCGTCGAGTCTTAAACCCGCTGTTTCTTGTTCAAAGCTAATTAAATTTATTTTAGGAAAAAATAAGAGCGGAAGCGAAAATAGAAGCAAAATAAAAGCTGAGCGTTTGTCGAGAACTTGTTGCATAGTAGGTATCAGGTCAGATGTTGAGGTACTTGACAGCACAATATTTAAAAAAAGAATAGAGCAATGGGATGGGTGATTTGTGTTTCCACTGGATGCGCAATTCATTAGTCGCCGAATGCATACGCATTTTCTTAGGCATTGTTTTTCGATCCGGATTCCATCCACGGCAATGGAATGCAACAACTTCAGGTACAAACATCAATTCCCATCCACGTTTTTTTAAACGCAATGATAAATCGATATCTTCCTTGTACATGTAAAAACGTGTGTCGAAGAGCTCGCATTCCTGATTTACACATGCACTTCGAAGCATCACATCTTTAATGGCTGCATTGCGACAAAAATAGACCGCTCCACAAATGGCCGGAATTTGTTCCGCTGTTGTGTATTTCTGTGGATTGCGCACTTCACCTTGACCACGATCGTACCAACGTCCCCACCAAGAACGAAAAACGCCTGTAGTGTCATATAGACCTGTCGGTGCATTTTTTTCTATCGAATAACCCCATGTTGTGCCGGTAAGGGCTCCGCAACGTCCATTTGACTCATTTTCCATAAACATCGAAGCTTTCTGAATAAAAGAAGGCATTGCAAATGCATCCGGATTAAGGAAAAGGACATAATCGATATCTTTGTTAACTCGGGTCAGTCCTAAATTATTTCCTCTACAAAAACCAATGTCGATATTTCCTGTGGTGAGATTCACCCCTTTAAGAGCAGCGTATTGCTGTAAGTATTCGCAGTCTTTAGAACCGCTGTCGACAATAATGATCTGTTCGGGGTAAGAAGTCTGGGAGAGAAGGCACTCCATGCATTTATGGATGTGCCTTTCGCTGTTATGAGTGACAATGATGACGGCGACCTTAGGATTTGAATCCGGACAATCATTCGTATTTTTATTCATCCGTACTCATTTCGGTGCCATAATTTAGATAGTCTACCGAAATGGCTTGTTGGTCCTTGTACTGAGCAATAAGCTGAGTCGCTAAAGTCCGTTGGATCTCATTTGAAAGTATTTCATGAGCCTGCTGTTCTTTTTTTGATACTAAGGCTGTGTCACCCTCATCTTTGTTTTCAAGTTTTTGATAAAATGAGATAGCTCCGTTCGGCGATTGAGTTATTGAAGACCAACCTTTCGTATCTAACGCAAACGCTTCGCTTGAATCTACAAGAGAATTTTTGTTGCTGCGATCAATTTTGAAAAACTCTTTTTCAAGTTTCCATTGATCTATTAATGGTTTTGCCGCAATCAAAACATCCTTAGAGGACTCAGCATCTTTGGTTTTGATGTCATCTAAAGCTCCGGAAGGAGATGTCTGCACCTTATTTTTAAGTGCAGTTACATGTGCTTTTAGTCTTAAAGGAGCAGCTAAAGTTCCCGTCAGTATTTTTCCATGACCTTCTTTCGCTTGAATGGCTTTTAGCAATTCTGAAAAATAACTATCAGCTACGATGTCTTTAACATCTGCAAATTCCTTTGAAGACTTATCGCTTTTTAGGAAAGCTTGTTCTTCACGAATTTGTAGGTAATGAGCTTGAAGTTCACTGTCCAGTAACTTATCTAAAATACCTTGACGGTTAGCTTCTGCAAATGTGAGAATTTCTTCATTCGCCAAACGCTCTACCACTCTGATCTTATAATAGTTGAGCTGATCAGGAGAAAAATGCGCTAGCTTTTGATCGGCATTTGCTTGTTCTTGATTAGTGTCTTCTTGGCCGTTAATAGAGGCCTCATCTAGAAGAGTAATCAGCCCTTTAGTATCTTTTACGCCTACTAAAGAATCACCTGCAGTGCCAGATAAAGGCAACTTTACGGTTGTGCGAGTAGAAGTCCCTTTTTCGAGTGCTGTAACAATCCATTCAGGATGAGTTTCCAGAATTTGAGAACGGGCAAAACTATCGACTTTTGCTCGTGTTTTTTCATTAAGGCTATCGATAGCTGCAAATCGTTCGTTATTGGAGTTTGCATTTTTGGTGCCTAGCTCAGGAAATTCTTTTATTAGCTTGGCCCAATTGGCTTCATCGACTTCCCAGTTCCATGTTTCTTTAACACTAACTTTAGAGCTTAAAGCCTCTTTAAAAACTTTAGTTATATCTAACAAATAACGCTTTTGAACTAGCTCAGGATGTTTTTGAGCTACAGAAGAGGGCGCTATAAATTTTTTCGGCAATGTGAGGTTAGCTTTATCCTCTGGTGTACGTGCAGCAACACTATTTAGATAAAGTTCGAACTTTTGCAATGCTCGGTAATCGCCCAACTTAAGTTCTTTGGGAAGTTGATAGAGTTCTCCGTTAACAGACTCTTTTCCGTGCTGCACAAAGTTTGTGAACAGGATTGGGGAAGTGAAAGCTGAGTTTCCTGCATCTTGAAATAGGCGACGTGTGAGTAGCACATTTTGCCAAGCTTTGATTGCAAGATTTTGATCCATACCCATGCGGCGAAGCTGTTCATTGAAATATTCTTGGCTGGAAGCAACTCCTAGGTTGCGATGATGCTGTTGAAAGCTTAGATTTGCATTATGAACTAAACTTGCAAGGACTTCAGATTTCGAGACGCGATATCCGCGCTGTTCAGCGATTTTGGCACTGTTGATATAGAATTCAGCTGCGATGCGCATAAAACGCGGGCCAAACCAGTCTTCAATTGTGTGATAGCCGAAAAGGGATAGGTCTGTTTGGGAAAGAGCTTGATCCGGAGTTAGCCATGAATATTGTCTTTCTTGGTTTTGAAGGACTTGTGCTAGTGAGTGTGCCGGAAAATTCTTTTCACCTAGATAAAGACGGATGCGCGCTGAAAAAGCTGCAGGATCTAATGGCTTTTCAGAACGTTGCAATGTTTGAAAGTTAGTTAACATTGAAGGAGCGTAATAGGACCACGCTTGTTCGGTCGATACGAATTTTGCTTGAGGATGAGTGTAGAGGCTATAACGTTTTTCAAGCTCCTGGCGTGCTTGATAATCAGGAGCTAAGTCTGAAGCAAATTGTGTCGCTAAAATTTCCGCAACTCCCCCTTGCAGTAGATCTGTTTTAATTGCACCATCGTTAAGGAAGTTGGGCCATCCACGGTTGCTTAAAAGAGCTCCATCGTTAATGTCTGTCGACAAAAATTGAACCATGTTATTGAGTTCGGCACGGGTGACATATGAGCCGTCAACTGCACGAAATGCAGGTAGCACCCTATTCTTTTCAGTTGGAAGAGTATTACTCGTACCAAAAAATGAAAATGAGATCACTATCACAACAGTGATAAATAGAAAAAAATACCGCTGATACTTACGAAAAAATCCTAGCATGATGGGAGCTCCTTGATGTCTGTATAGAGAGCAATATTATCAGAGCTTGCTTTATAGAAACAAGCATCTTATTTTAAGAACTTCATTTCTTCAAGAATTTGTGATGGAAGGGACAGCATTCATAAGATTAAAAAACGAGATTTATTCTAGATGTTTCTATTGTCGGAAGCCATACCCTTCATGGATAGGAAAAGTTAATCTAGTGAGTTCCTTTGCATCTTTGTGCCCATAGTTTTTTTTCATAATTTCTTTTGACAAAAATGTGGATGTTAGAAAGCTGCGAAGCAGCAATTGTAGCAACGTCATTCTAACATGCTTTTCACTTAATCATATTTGGATCCTGAACCAAGGTACGTTAAAATCTCTGCCCAATATATACTGCGCGCGGGCACAAATTGAGGTTTTTTGCGCGCCAAAGCCCCGCGGTTGAACGATCGGAAGTGACCCCATATTTCAAATATTGGGTCACTTCCGATC
>JACDDG010000225.1 GCA_013817115.1 Parachlamydiaceae bacterium
AACGATAACCCGACCTATCTTCCAAAACTTTTCCATTCACCCTGTGGAATGAACCCTCCCAAGAAGAATGGGCTTTTCTTAAAGCTTCCACTGAATAAGTAGGGAATAGAGAATTGACCAACTCTTGTGGTATTTCTGAAAAGTCTATGGCTTGCAACTGCTTGAGCGACAATAATTTAAAATGATGTCCAGTAAATTTTTGCTGCTTTATAGCTTCCGCGACGTCTTTATCATCAAAAAGCGCAAAGCGCTCTGCTTCTGCCTTCATATCATTAGCATTGACATTGCTATTAAACATGCTGCTTATAGTTTCTTTTGACAGCTTGGAAAGTTTTTAATTGATCCTTAGACAAAAGTTGCAGATGATTCCAACTCAACAAGTTATATTTTAAAGCCAAGACAACTTCGTTTGTATTCAAAAGCGCAAAGCGCTCCGCTTCGGCCTTTTTATCTTTAGCATACCAACTAAACATGCCCTCAATTGTTTTATTTGGCAGCTTGGAAAGTTGTATTTTAGACAAACAACTTGCAGGCAAATTTTGCAAAGCTTTTTTGCAGAGTGCATTTTTATTAACTGCGCTAATCAAATCTTCTTCTTTGAATATAGATAAACGCTCAGCAACATCTTCATTGTCTAGAGCAGCGAACATTGCTGAAGCCTGATCATGAGTCAAAAAATTAAAATCCAACATAGCAATTTGTTCATTAGTAAAAAATGAAAATGTAAGTGGATGTAGATCATGAAGTTTTAACAAAATTTCTTCTGCTGATAAATCTGCCGCCCCACCCAAAGTATTTATGTCTTGTACGATTTCACCCAACTCATCTTTAGCTAAATCAATCGTATTTAAGCGCTTGCTTAAATACTGAATTTTGGAAATTTCACCGTTGTTTAATTTGTGTATATTTGCAATGCCAAGTTCTTCAAAAGTCAAATTAGCAATCTCATCATCTTTTTTCAGAACGAATTTTAAAGGAGAAAGATCGAAAAATTGTAAATCTTCTAAAGTAAACATTTCCAGAATGTCATCATTAGCAGTTTCAAGTAACTGATCAAGATCCAATCCTTTTGATGGCAATGATTCTAAAATTTTAGAAAAATCAGCACTAAATCCGCTTACCATCTTAATCACTGTCTTTCTTTCTTCTACAGACAATGATTTATATGCTGAGAGCGTAATTTCTTTTACAGCATCATTGATCATTCTGTCTGAGGTAAATTTACCAACGCTAGATGATCCATTAAAACTATACTTGCTTGCAAATTCTTGATTCAAAGGCCCATTGTTATGAAGATAACTATAAATAACCCGTGGAGAATACGCATGGTAGCATTTTTTCTGAAATTGAGCTTGCTGGATATGATAAAGACCTAATTTGTCATTAAAAATCGCGACAAAGTTACCATAAACTTCTTCAAGGTCTCTAGTTGCACAAAATTTATACTTCGTACTGACATCTGAAGGTGCTTTCAAAATGTAAAGAAGAAGAGAAAATGCCAAATGGGAAATAGTCTTAATGATTCCAATCGCCATATTCGGAATCGCCCATATTTTTCGTCCCAAAGACGTTTGGGCAACGCCATCATCTCGAACTTGATCGGATTGCTTGTCATATTTTTTCCCGAAAACGCTGTAATCTGCAGTGCCGTTGGTGAACTTCAATTCTTTTTTAGCAGCATCTAGAACCTGCTTTGGATCTGAAATACTGTCTACATAAAATGGGTTTGATCTTAAATTTGAAAACGAATGAAACATTTAGGAACTCCTTAAGATTTTAAAAAATGGCTCTATAATTTGTTAGAGAACAAGATTTAGTGTATAACTAGTTACTAATGAAGTCAACATGAAATTACCACAATTAACTCATGAATAAAAAAATAATGTCAACCAACATAATCAGTTTCGTGATCGCTTGATGTTATATTTTTTTGATTCAAAGTTCTATGCCGAGCTTTCAGGCTCAGGCGCAACAATTAACAGGCTTGAACCATGCCTAGTACACTTTACGATGTACTAGCCTCTTTTTGTGACCTTAACTTTAATCAAGTTAAATTCTGAAGCTGAGGCCTGAATATGAACAGGCCAGCTTATTACAGCCCAGGTCGCAGTGTGAGCGTATGCGCAACACGGAGGCCTAGGTATGGATAGTTTTTTTCGTGAGTCCTGTAAGGAAGGCATAAAAACACGACGAAAAAGCTACGCCAGATTCAATAAATTTGTTGCTGTAACCAACCCCTGAGGTTGTTATATTATAACCCTGGTTCAGTGCAAGCTTATGCAAGACAAAGGGCCTGGTGTGGGTAACTTTTACGTGTAAGAAAAACAAAATCAAATGACAAAAAAAAATAGCTCATCAAGTAAAATGATGAGCTATTTAAATCTAAAGAGATAAAAATTACTTCTTTATTTCGCCATTTTTAATTTTAATTAACATCTCGTGAGCTGTTGTAATCGATTTAAACTTTTCTTCGTGTTCATTCCTACGCAGCGCGTGTTGATCTGCAGTTTCCCCTACCTTCTGTATAGAATGTTTATCAGGGTGATGTAAACGGCAAAGCTTCAAATATGCTGATTTTATCTCAGCTACAGTTGCAACTTCAGTTACGCCTAAAATTTGTTCACAATTCTTTTTTTTCTCAGCCAATTTTTCTATCTTTGCCTTCTCGTTAGCGGTATCTGAAGCACCGGTACCTTGATAAAAGTTTTTAGTGTTATAAGAGCTATTAAAAGTATTTGAGTTAAAGTTCTTAAAAAAATCATCTGAGAATTGGTGAGTGTACTTGTTACTACCAGAAAAATTTGAATAAGAATTTGATGTATAAGAATTACTAAAGTTTGAAAATCCATTAAATCCACCAAAATTACCAAAATTAGGTTTATAAGGGTTTTGTTTTGGCAGTTTGCCATATTCATGATAGCAATGTTTTTGGAACTGAGCTTGCTGAATATGATAAAGTCCTAACTTATCATTAAAAATTTCTATAAAATTCCCATAAACTTCTTCCAAATCTCTGACTGCACAGTATGTAAATTTTTGAATTTCATTAATTACTGAAGCATTTCTAGCCAAGCAAAGTAGAATTGCAACACTTAAATGGCAAATAGTCTTTATAATTCCTATTGCTATGTTTGGAATAGCCCAACATTTTCGCCCACGCCAAGTTTTCGCAACACCTTCGTCATTAACTTGATCATGGCAACCACTATATTCTCTCTCAAAAACATTATAATTTGAAGTACCATTGGTAAATTTCATTTTTACTTTGGCTGATTCTGCTACACCAGCAGAATCTAACACGCTTTTGGCATAAAACGAATTACTATATGCACTAGAACTTGTATAAAACATTATGAATCCTTTTTTTTATGATATAAAACTTATTTTCTAAAAACACTATTTTTAGTTTACCATTATTAAAAATATAAAGTCAACTACCGTTTTTTGTTGTGCCGCCAAAATAGAATGGCCCCTTTTTTAGAAAAAACTCCACACGCTTTGTAATAATCTATGGAGAGTAATGGGTGACATTTTTAGCTCGGAGACTCAGATGAAGGTAAGGAAAGAAAGACAGAAAGGACGCGGAATTATGCTTTATAACATATAATGATTTATTCAACGCAGAGACATAATAATCCAACGTTTGAGGAAGGTTTAAATAAGATGTTTTAAAGAGAGATAGTTAAAATACCAACTCTTCGAATCTTCGTGTCACTCTTTAAATAAAAAGTGTTTTGATCTGAAGCGTATTTCCACGTCCCTTTCCTGTCTTTGTTGGTTGAGCGGTACCGTGCGCTCCAATATTCGCGTCTTCTCTGCGCCTTCGCGTCTCGCGTCCGTTGCGTTGCGGTGCGTTGCGTTTAAATGCACATTCAATGATTAAATTAATTTATCACACTTAGCAGCGAGTATAAAATCATTTTTTGAAAGACCGCCAATTTTGTGAGTCCAAATGGTCACAGTCACTAAACCGTACGTAAGATAAATGTTTGGATGATGCCCTTCTTTTTCAGCAAGTTCGCCAAGCTTATTCGTAAATGCTAATCCGGTTACAAAATTAGGAAAATTAATTTTTTTTTCTAAATGATGACCATTGATAATATTCCAGCCACTTTGCAATTTCGTCAATAAGGCCTCTATTTCATTTTCTTTCAGCGCTAAAGCTCCCGCACTGCAAGGCTCACATTGGCCTTTAGCAAGATCACTTTTTTGGTTTTGATCCATCAAATTATTCCTGTGGTATTAAAGTTGTTAAATCGGTTTTCTTCATCCATATCGGAAATCTCCATTCGTTTTTTCCTAAATAGACAAGAAGATAAAATAAAGGCGTATTAGCAACACTAAAGAAGGTTTTATAAGCAAATGAAAATAGCATGATAGGCCACACATTCTTCATTTCCATCCCCAATCCCCAATATAAATAAATGATGTCAATCAAGATTGTATCGATAACTTGTGAGATGCATGTAGAGGCATTATTTCTTAACCAAAGAAAATGCGGACCTGTCAACTTCTTTATATAAGCATAGATTTGTATATCCGCAATTTGCGAAACCAGATATGAGATCAGTGAAGAAAAAATTCGAAGCCCGCTCAAACCCATGATAGCTTTAAATGCTAATTGCTCTGCTTCATTTATTGCCGGCATAAGCAAGGTTGCTTGAATGATTGCAAAACTTAGTAAATTCATCCCCAAAGCGATATAAACCATAAGTTTGGCTTTCTTGGCATCAAATATTTCGGTAACGAAATCACTGAGCAGGAAGGTCAAAGGATACATAATCAATCCTGCCGGAATACTGAAATCCTCCACGAAAGGGACTTGAACCATTTTCGCTGAAATAATATTGGATATTACCGCAATCACGCAAAAGGCAGCGCTAATAATCTGGTAAATAGTGTGATTGGATTCTTTGGAATTTTTATAGTCTTGTTC
>JACDDG010000226.1 GCA_013817115.1 Parachlamydiaceae bacterium
GGAACAGTTTGAATTTTGAATTAAAATTATTATTTACATTTTCTCTTCCCCAAAATGACATTTTTTTAAAATTCTACCAATTTCCTCTCGGAAATTACATTCGCCCACAATTGCTGCTTTTAAACGTTTAAGGGCTATATAGCCCTTAAACGTTCGTGTCGTTATCGTTTCGTTACATTAGTTTTAGCATAAATAGACTATTGCCTAATAATTAATTCACTGCTATTACTAATACCAACTAGCAGGAGTGAAAAATGGCACAACAAAATTTTACCGATGCAGTCACTCAGGCGCTTCAAGAAGCCTTTAGGATTGCTCAAGAGCATAAAAATACCGAAATCACCGAAAATCACCTTTTAAAAGCTTTTTTAGATGATCCAGAGGGCTTATTTTTTTCATTCCTACTCAATCTTAACACACTGCCACTGAAATTGCTGGAAAAAGTCAACGATGACCTTAAACGGTTGCCCACTTTAATGAGTGAGGGTCAGGTGTCGCCGACTGCTTCACGTAGCCTCTCAAGCCGAATCGCGGATGCCCAGACGATCGCAGAAAATTGGAAAGACTCTTATACTAGCAGCGACCACTTCCTCCTCTCTTACTGGAAAAATGGAGGAGAGCCCTTTGCTAGCTGGAAGACCCAAACGAATCTCTCAGCCAAACAAGTCGAAGATCAAATTAAGAAAATTCGAGGTAGTCGACATATGGATTCACCAGCTGCTGAAGCAAGCCTTCAAACGATAGAAAAATATTGCAAAAATTTGACCAATCTAGCCAAAGCGGGCAAACTCGATCCGGTCATTGGCCGCGATGAAGAAATACGCCGTACCATGCAAGTACTCAGCCGACGCACCAAAAATAATCCAATGCTAATAGGAGATCCTGGAGTCGGTAAAACGGCCATCGCAGAAGGGCTAGCCCAACGGATTGTCCAGGGTGACATTCCCGATTCTTTAAAAAATAAGCAGTTAGTAGCTCTCGATATGGGCAGCCTCATTGCAGGCACAAAGTATCGGGGTGAATTTGAAGAGCGACTAAAAGGAATTTTGCATGATATCGAAGAGAGCGAAGGGCAAGTGATCCTCTTTATTGATGAGGTCCATACTTTAATCGGAGCTGGTGCCACAGAAGGAGCCATGGATGCTGCAAATTTGCTTAAGCCGGCACTCGCCCGAGGAACGTTGCATTGTATAGGAGCCACAACTCTCAAAGAATATCAGAAGTATATCGAAAGAGATGCAGCTTTAGAACGCCGTTTTCAGCCGATAATTATAGATGAGCCTTCTCCTGAAGATTCAATTGCCATTTTGCGAGGTTTAAGAGAAAAGTATGAGATTTTCCACGGTGTTCGCATCACGGAATCGGCCCTTCATGCGGCAGTCTTCTTATCTATTCGCTATATCCCCGACAGACAATTACCGGATAAGGCAATTGATCTAATCGATGAAGCTGCTAGCTTAATTCGCATGCAAATTGGCTCTCGACCTCTACCGATCGACCAAAAAGAGCGAGAACTTAGCTTGTTAATTGTGAAACAAGAGGGCCTAAGACGTGAAGACACTCCCAGTTCAAGGGCTGAGGGCGAAAGACTTAACGGCAAAATTGCCGAACTTAAAGAAGAGCTTGCGACCCTTAAGCAACAGTGGGAGCAAGAGAAAAAACTTATTACCGGAATGAAAGAAAAGAAAGATGCTTTAGAAAAATTACGGTTTAAAGAAGAAGAAGCTGAGCGCAAATCTGATTACAACCAAGTAGCAGAGCTCCGATACAAAGAGATTCCTGAACTGAAAAAAGAGATCGAAGAGTTACAAAAGCAATTAAATGCCAAAGAGAACCGTTTGCTTCAAGAAGAAGTCGATGAAAATCTAATTGCTCATATTGTCTCTAAATGGACAGGTATTCCTGTGAGCAAAATGCTTGAAGGCGAAGCTAAGAAACTTTTAGATTTGGAAAAAGAACTCGAAAAGCGTGTTGTTGGACAAAATTTTGCAGTTACTACTATCAGCGAGGCAATTAGACGCTCACGGTCAGGCCTTAGCGATCCAAATCGTCCTATCGGAGCTTTTCTTTTTTTAGGCCCCACCGGAGTCGGTAAAACGGAGCTAGCTAAAACTTTGGCAGAACAGCTATTTGATAAGGAAGATTCTCTAGTACGTCTAGACATGTCTGAATATATGGAAAAACATAGTGTTTCTAAATTGATTGGTTCTCCCCCAGGATACATTGGCTATGATGAAGGCGGACAACTCACCGAAGCGTTGCGCCGTAGGCCCTACTCTGTAGTGCTTTTCGATGAAATTGAAAAGGCTCACCACGATGTCTTTAACATACTGTTACAGCTTTTTGATGACGGTCGCATCACTGACAGTAAAGGGCGCACAGTCAACTGTAAAAACGCTCTTTTTATCATGACATCAAATTTGGGCTCACAACAGCTTCTTGAAAAAATGGAGCAACATCGTAATTTAAGCAAAGATGCTATCTTAGATTTGCTAGATCCGATTTTAAAAGCCCATTTCAGGCCTGAATTTCTTAACCGATTGGATGAGATCGTACCATTTCTGCCTCTAAAAAAAGAGGATATGGAAAAAATTGTCACTATTCAATTAAATATTTTAGCCAAAAGGCTTGCAGAACGACATATCATATTGCATTGGAGCGAAGCGGTAACTCTTCAATTAGCAGAAACAGGCTACGATCCTTTCTTTGGGGCCCGACCGTTAAAGCGCCTCATTCAGCAAGAAATAGTTAATATGCTTTCAAACGCTTTACTAGAAGGGAAAATTCCAGGTGCATCGACGGTCTCGCTAAGTTATGGTAAAAAAGAGGGTTATGACTGGGAGCTTGCAAGCGAAAAGCTTAAAGACAAAGGGCAATAATGACTCCAAAGACCTTTACGGCTTCTTTTATCGCATCCTAGATGCTATGTGGGCTTTCATTGAAGTCTTTGAAGTAATTATTGCCTTTGTCTTTAGGTCATTTGTCGTGATTGTCATTACCTATTTTTTAAAAGCGGATTTTTTGAGTTTATGGCCTGTCAAGTTGCTTAAACCGTCATATGCTGCATATTTATAGACTTCATGCAAAGTGGGAAAATTAAAAGCTTCAGTTATTAGATCCATAAGTGATTTTCGACTTTTCACGAGGTCTATTCCATAGTGAACGAGTTCTGTAGCCAATGCTCCGATAACGTGAACTCCCAGAACGACTTTACTTTCTCGCTCAAAAACTAACTTTATCATTCCATTTCCTTCAACCAAGGCTCCTTTTGGCACGTCAGAGTAATTACACACCCCTACACAGTAGTTGATTCCATTTTTTTTCACCTGTTCTTCGGTTAATCCCACGCTTGCCATTTCCGGTATAGAATAAATTCCTAATGGAGAGCACTTTCCGAGTTCATTTATATCTTTCATTTGAAACATTTTTGCAACGGCAATTCGACCTTGATCCATTGCGAGATTAGCTAGCAACGCTTTTCCATTCACATCCCCTGCGGCGTAGATATGTGGAACAGAGGTCCGATAATGCTCATCAATAGGAATTGCACCCTTTTCATTTACCCTTAAACCTGCATTTTCAATTTTGAGTTGAGGCGTATTACCTGTCCGCCCCCCAGCATAAAGAACCATGTCAACAGAGAGTTTTTTTCCCGTTTTTAGCATGACTGTTAGGAGTTCTTCATCATTATTTGGAATTTCGATCGACTCTATTTCTTCAAAAAAATTTATGGAGACTCCATCCTTACGCAATTCCTCAAGAAAAAATTGGACGATATCAGTATCCATAAAGGACAAAATATTGTCGCTTCGATTAATAATCGTCACTTTTGTTCCCATCGCTGAGAAAGCTGATGCATATTCACAACCACTAACACCCATTCCAACTATGCATAAACTCTTTGGAAATCGATTTGCTTCTAGAAGCGTCTTAGTATTGTGAATGCGTTTTCCGTCTACAATTAAATGGTTAGGAGCAGTCAGACGCTCTTTTTCGTTGATAATAAGAGTATCACCAAAATACATTGGAGAAGAGCCTGTACTGATGACAATATTTTCACCATAGATGGTGACGTCCTCTTCACCATTGATTTGAATTGTATGTGGGTCAACAAAAGATGCTGTGCCTTTATATAGATCAACCTTATGATTCTCTAAATTTTCCTTTACTGTAACAGATTGATGTTGCGAAAGGATTCGTGCTCTTTCCAGAAAATTCTCTACTAATATTTTCTTATTATTAAATTCTCCGTAAACCTTTTGATCAAATTTACCTGATAATCGTAATGCCATTTCTTTAAGAACTTTTGCAGGAATGGCTTCTTCCGCGGCGGTACCGCCAAAATGTCGTGAATTTTCGATTAAGGCAACTTTATAATTAAAATAAGCAGCTTTAACAGCAGCTTTTTCCCCCGCAGGGCCGGAACCGATTACAATTAGGTCATATCTTGCAATTTCCATAAAAATCCTTGTCATCAGGCGTAAGGCATTAACATTTTATTCTTAGCAGATCACGAGATGGTTTAAAAGATTTTTTTTAAAATGAGGGGGGAGGGAAAGATGAGGTTATGACCTTGCTAATTTTTACGCAGAGCTGCAAAGGCGCAAAGGAAGGCTCGAAATTTCTAATTCAGCATTTCAAAAGAATATATAGAGCTTTGATTAGTCCCGGAGGGTAGGGTGTAGAATTAAAGCAAAAAAGAATACAAGATTTGATGGCAAATTTTGTCCCCCCTATTTTATGCATCAAAAAATCTAGGCGACCGTACAGTCAGCAATGTGCCCGGAGCTCCAGAGGAAGCGGTATATGTCTAGCCCATAGTGTAGGCCCTGAGGGGCCAAACTATGGGTCGATTAAAAACTGCCGCGGAGCTCTGGAAGAGCGGTAGAGGCCTCTCCCCTGGTGTAAACC
>JACDDG010000227.1 GCA_013817115.1 Parachlamydiaceae bacterium
CTTCACAATGCTTGACATTAGCCATGAATATCTTTTAATCGATGAAAATAATGACATCGATGCCGAAGCTAAAGTGCAACAAAAATTAGCAGTTCAAGCCGAAGACATCAAGCGCAAAGAACGTTCTCATAATTTAAGACAGCTTCTGAGAGCTCATTTGATGATGGAACGCGATGTCGATTACATTGTTAGCGAAGATAAAATTGTCATTATCGATGAAAACACGGGCCGTCCACAGCCAGGAAGACGCTTTTCTGATGGATTACATCAGGCAATTGAAGCTAAAGAAAACGTTTCAATTCAAAAAGAAACGCAAACATACGCGACAATCACTCTGCAGAATTATTTTAGAATGTACGCTCGTCTTGCTGGTATGACAGGAACAGCATCAACTGAAGCGAACGAGTTCAAGCAAGTCTATAAGATGGATGTCTTAAGCATCCCTACTCATCGTAACTGTATTCGTACAGATAACAACGATGAAGTGTACATGACGGAAAGAGAAAAATATAATGCCATCTTAAAAGAAGTTAAGGAAATACACGAAAAAGGCCGTCCTATACTTATAGGAACAGAATCTGTCGATATTTCTGAGAAGCTGTCTCGCATTTTAAAGCAGCATAAGCTTGAACACGCTGTCTTAAACGCAAAATACCACGCTCAAGAAGCTGAAATTATTGCCTCAGCTGGACATCGCAATGCGATCACAATCGCTACAAATATGGCTGGTCGTGGAACAGATATTAAGTTGGAAAAAGGTGTGGGTGACCTTGGCGGCTTGCATGTCATTGGCACTACGCGGCACCAATCAAGACGTATTGACCGTCAGCTCAGAGGACGTTGCGCACGTTTGGGGGACCCTGGCTCTTCTAAATTTTACATGTCTTTTGAAGATTCTCTTATCCGTCTGTTTGCCTCGCCGCGTCTTACCGGCATTCTACAAAAGTTCCGACCAGATGAAGGTGAAGCGATTTCAGCCGGAATGCTCAATAAATCGATTGAAACAGCTCAAAAGCGTATTGAGCAACGTAACTATACAATGCGCGAGCATACCTTGAAGTATGATGACGTGATGAATAAGCAAAGACAAGAGATCTATGCTTTTCGTAATGACGTGCTGCATGCAGAAGATGTGGAACCTATTGCTATCGATTTGCTTGAGACTGTTTGTGAAACCGCCGGTTACAAATATTTCCGCAATAGAGGTGAAGAGGGCGGTTGGGATCCGGAAGGTTTCAGACAATGGCTTCTACGCCATTTCCCTATTACATTTGAAGAAGGCATTTTTGATGATGATTATAAAACCGCTGATGAGCTCGTTCGATTAGCTAGCGATAAAATCGTTACCACCTTCAAAAACAAGATCACGAACGAAAATAATAAGATTGCTCAAATTCAAAGCAGTGCAGGCTTGCCTTTAACGGCAAAACCAACAAATGAGGCAATACGCAACTTAATGATCCGCAATTGCGATAAGCTGTGGCAAGAACATCTGCTGACTATGGACCATTTAAGATCTGATGTGAACCTACGTACTGTCGGACAGCGGGATCCCTTGATGGAATTCAAACACGAAGCGTTTGGGATGTTCGAAGAGTTTAGTCGTACGGTTCGTGAGGAGATCGCTCATGCTTTATTCGGTTTCGAAATTATGGTGCGTGAACCCACAACCCTGCAGCAGTTTTTTTCCAAACTACAACTGGAAACCGACCGTTCATTCTCCGATGAACTGGAATCAGGTCCCCCATCGGACGATGAAGAATCTCAGCGTGAGGATAAGTTGCAACCTGTGACTGTCGGTGAACGCACACCAAGAAACGAATTTTGCCCGTGCGGTAGCGGTAAAAAATACAAAAAATGCTGTGGGGTGTAAAAGAAAGGTCATTCCCTCTCTATCCTTTTAAATTTAGCCTTTGGCTAAATTTAAAAGGATAGAGAGGGAATGACCTGTGAAATAGAGGAGAAGCCTTCGTTAAGGATTTGTAAGTAACGATAGCCTCTCAATATGAGCGAAGGCTTACAATTATGGTTGCGCACTATGAAGGCTGCTTTCTGGCGCCCCTACCGGGGCGCACGTTTGAGATGATTCGAACCCCGGGTTCCGCTATCGCTGCACCCGGGGCTATTAACAGTTCCCCCTACCGGGGGATAGAACATGCTTGATTAAAAGCAAAGTGGAGAAGCTTCAAAGTCATTCATGATTTGTTAATAGCCCCGGGTGCAGCGATAGCGGAGCCCGGGATTCAGGTCATCTCAAAACGTGCGCCCCGGTAGGGCGCCAAAAAGACACATAACATTGCAGCGACAGTTGTAAGTCCTCCAATTGTTGCTTGATGCAAGTGGGGCCGACACCTTAATACACCATGCCAAGCCTATTTCTGGCATCTCTGTGGATTTAAATGAATTAATAATAAATGTTAACAAAAAAGTAAAGCATGGATCCATTTTGGGATGAATTTGAAACAGGAGAAATCCATTTTAGGGACAAATGGCAATTTGAATTAAAATCCGAATTTTCCCCCATTCCCGGACAAAAACAGAGTGAATATACTCAAGAATTTTTTGTTTTCATTCCGACAGCTTTACAAATTAACGCTCAGACTTATACAAAAAATGATTTCTTTCGAGATCAGACTAACCTCATCCGACTGCAAACTCCTATCTTTACTTTCGAAGAATTATTAAACCCTTTTTCTCTTCGCTCTCCTCTAGTGAAACTTAAGGAACTGCAAACAACGATACAGCAAAAAGATTCTGTAGTAGCGATGGAGCAAGAATTGAAGTTATTTGCCAATATCTGCAACACATCGGTTCGGAATGAAGTTTATCAACTCGTTCAGGCATTAGATAAGGCTCCGACCCTTAAAGAGATCTTAAATTGTAAACAGTGCATAAACGAGCTGCTTTTAAACATTGAAAAGGCCAATGTAGAATTCAGCAGGCTTAAAGAAACGATATTAAAACATCCGGAAGGATTAGCTCTTCACCACATATTTGGATATATTCAAGATGCAATTAGCTTTTCATTAAATTCTTCTTTGACAGTTCTTTTAGAGGCTTTAAGACTCAAGGCTGATCCAATTCTTACAGAATGTGACAATAACGTCTCTGATCTATTGCTAAAAGAAAAAAAATACCGGGAAAATAAGCTCAAAGAGCCTAGTCAACTTGAAAAAGATGCTATTCGAAATGAAGCGATTCTCCATCAAAGCGGGCTCTTAAACAAGTTTATTTTAGACGCACTGCAGCTCAAAACACAAAGACAAGCAGTCGATGAAAAATACCGATCTATTATAGGAAGCTTCGCAGCGGCGCTAGCAATGGCTTTTTACTTGACGCTTTTCATTTGGCAAGGAGCCGTCTTCGTCATTAATTCCCTCCCCTTCATCCTCTTTTCAATACTTATTTATGTCGTAAAAGATCGTCTTAAAGAAGAACTTAAGAGCTTATCCTATAAACACGTTTTTAAGTGGTTTCCTGACTACACAACTGAAATATCACTACCGAATCAAAACGATGTGATCGGTATTGTTAATGAATCCTTTTCTTTTGTAAATATAAATCATGTTCCCATGGATATCTCCCATTTGCGCAACCAGGAATTTCACTCCTATCTTGAAATGATCAAACGACAAGAACAGGTAATTCATTACAAAAGAAAAATCATCATTTATGGGGATACACAAAGGGAAAAGTCCTTAAAAGGTTTAAATATTCTTTTTCGTTATGATATTCATAACTTTTTAATTAAAGCCAGTAATCCTTATGAACCCTACACCGTTCTTGACAGCGAAACTTTAGAACTGAGTCACATCTCTTTGCCGAAGGTGTATCACATTAACATCATCTTGAAAAACACCTATCGCCAGCCCGATCTCACCGAAAAAGTTGAATGGAAGAAATTCCGGATTGTGGCCGATAAAGATGGAATCAAAAGAATCCAAAATGTCACAGCCACGAATGGAAATGGAACTGTGAAGGGTAACGGCAATGGAATTATGATTGGGTTGCAGGATAAAACAAGCGATCTACAAATTGTTTAATTACAAATCACAAGCATCTTCCGGCATCCACTTTGCAGGTTTTCCTTCCCATTTAATGTTACAGCCTATTGGATTGGTCAGTGGTGTTTTTATTTTTTGACCACTTAAATGTTCTTCTAAAGCCTTTTCAAGATCATGAATAGTGATTTTACTTGCATCTCTTGGAGCGTCAACAGATCTTCCTGTATAAATCAAAGTGCGGCGTTCATCAAAAAGAAAAAAATGTGGAGTGCGTAGAGCTCCGTAGTTTAAAGCAATTTCTTGTGTTGGATCATACAGATACACCCACGGAAAGTTATGAGAAGCCATTCTTTCAACCATGTGCTCGTAGGAATCTTCCGGAACCGTACTTTTGCTATTCGAGTTAATCCCTACAAACATGACACCTTTAGATTTAAAGCGTTCAGCTATCTCTCGAGTATTTTCATCTGAATTTATTACATAAGGACAATGGTTACAGGTGAAAAAAATCACCAAGATTTTGGCCTTTTGAAAATCTTTGAGTGAATAAAATTTTGCATCAGTAGCTTGCAATTCAAAATCAATTGCATCTGACCCTATTGGTAGTGTAAATGGCTTCATGGTCGTCCAAATTTGAGTTTATAGGTCTATTATATTTAATCAGTTAAATTCGTTATAACCTATAAAATAATTTTCTTTACACAATTAATGTAGAAAGGCAATAGAATCATGCTTTTAACCCAATTTTTTTTTGAAAAATTTTGCAGAAAATATTTTCTGAACTTTTTTTGTAGCTCATAGCTATACCGAAGTGCGTCCAAATTTTGGATTTTGGCAAAGAGAAAGCTCCCGCGATTAAGCGACCAAAAATGACCCCATATTATAATAT
>JACDDG010000228.1 GCA_013817115.1 Parachlamydiaceae bacterium
CATGGACTAATCATAGCTCTATACCGAAGAACGTTCAAATTTTGGTTTTTGGCAAAGAGAAAGCTCCCTCGATTAAGCGATCAAAAATGACTCCATATTATAATATTGGGTCATTTTTGATCGCTTAATCCCGGGGCTTTCTCAAAGCCAAAAATCCAACATTTGAACGCTCTTCGGTATACATATTCTTTAGAACAAAGGCAAAGGGATCATTCTGTTTTGGGCAAAAGGATCGTTTACATTTTAAGCCTACATAATGTAAGAAATTAATGTTAGAATTTAAAATCTTCTTTTTAGATTTACAAGAATTTGCTGACATGATATAATAATTATAAAAACTATAAAAAGGAGTTTGTATGAATGCTATTAATGCAACTAATCGAAGTTTAGAATTATATGATTGTGCTCATAAATTAATACCACCTATTGTGTGTTAGGATCGTGGAACATTTGAAGTAATTAATATGATTACAGAAAAAACACCTCCTATGGAATTTGAGAAAGTTAGGGAAAAATTTCCGAATTATAGTTTAATGAATGCTGGACCTATCGGTCCTTGTTTGGGAGGCACGAGCCTGAATAAGGCTATAGCAAAGAAAAATATTATTTTAACTAAATATTTGATACAAATTATGGGCAGAAAAGATATTAATAAGTTATGCGACCAAAATCGCAAAACTCCATTATCATCCGCTATCGTTTATCACTATATGTTTAATCTATCGAAAAATGAGGAAAGTTTTGAATTGATACATCAATTAGTTCTTGCGGGGGCTGATGTCAATTTGTCTACAGAGAAAACAAATAAAGATTTTTATTTTTATCCACTAAAAGATGGACTAAAAAATGCTGATATTAAAGTAGTAAAACTTTTATTAAATTTTGGAGCAAAAAAACAATATAGATTTACTCAAGATAAAAATGCCCTTGTCAAAGACAAATTTGAAGAAAAGGAAGACAAAATCTATAAGGCAGTCAAAAAAGAAATAAAAACCACACGGTATCAATTTATTAGTGGACATCAAGATTCCGGATCGTTGATCTCTTGGTTTCCAAAAGAAATCGTTGCCCTGATAATTAAATGCGAATATGATTTTACCCAAACCCCATACTTTGAAAGAATTATGAAAGCTAAAAAGCAGATTTCGTCAGCACTCTAGATCCCTTAGTAACTAGGGAATAAAAGTTAATTATTTTATTTTTGGCTAACAAATTAACAAAAATGTTTTTTAATTGGAGTAACATGTTCAGTTCTGCATTTTGTAATCAGTTACTTAACCTCTGGAAATTAGCTTTGCCATTGATGCTAAGCTCCTTATCCGGAATGGCAATGGTATTCATTGACCGTTTGATATTGGCTCGTCATTCTTTAGAGGCTCACAACATTGCCGTAGAAGCCACTAATGTTGGTTGGGCATTTCTGGCAGCAATTAGTGCATTAGCTGGAATTTCTCAAGTTTTTGTTTCTCAAAATGCAGGTGCAGGAACATATAAAAACATCGGAAAACCAGTTTGGCAAATGATCTGGTTATCTTTAGCTTCTACAATTATTTTTTTTGCGATCTCTATTAAATGTCCTGAATGGATTTTTGGCAGTGAAGAATCTTGCGCATTGAAAAGGTCCTATTTTACTTATATGATTTATTTTGCGCCTCTCCATGGATTATTTGCCGCACTTACTGGATTTTATATCGGTCTAAACCGTCCTATTATTCCTACTTGTTTAGTGATAGGAGGTAATTTAATCAATGCTCTTCTTTGTTATCCCTTAGTATTTGGAGTAGAAGGCTACATTGACTCCTATGGAGCCATGGGTGCAATCATAGCGACCTGTGCTGCTGTAACAGTGCAAGCTGTTTTTCTGCTATGTGGTTTTTTAAGTCAGAGAAATCGTATAGAGTATGGTACCGATCAATGGAAAATTAATATTCCCACTTTAAGAAAAGCGATCACTATAGGTTTTCCAAATGCCTTCTTTAATATTTTGGAAATTACTGGTTGGGCTTTATTCTATAAAATGATGTCGTCATTAAGCGAAGATCACTTAACTGTGGCTGGAATTGTTCAAAACATTTTAATTTTATCTTTTTTCTTTAACGAAGGAATGTCCCGTGCAATTATTGCTCAGGCTGGTCATGCAATTGGCGCTCAGCAATTAGATAAAATTCCGCAAATTTTAAAAGCTGGGTTTTTCTCAGTAACAATTTTTTGTATTATCCTAGGATTTTGTCTTTTTTGTGGCTATGATTCATTAATAGGTTTGTTTTTAAAAAATATGAGTGAAGAACAGGCAAATACGATTTATTATGCGTTAGTATTTGGTTGCGTAAATGCTGTCATCTACAAGTATTTTGAAGGGATTCGCATGATTGTAGCCGGAGCATTGATTGCAGCTGCAGATACTGTGTTTTTATTAACGGCCGGGGTTGCTTGTGTTTGGTTAGGGATGGTCATACCAGTTTACTTTTTTGTGTATAAGACCGGGGGTTCAATTGAAAAAGCGCTCACAATATGTTCACTTTATACTTTAGTGGCTGCGATTGTTTACCTTTGGCGTTTCTACAGTAAAGCTTGGATGCGTTCTGCGCAATTAGTGGATCACGATACTAAGAATTTTGAAAGCCAAAATTTTAATCTTGAGAACGAGATAAAATGTTAGAAAACAAATCCCTTGTCTAAAAAATATATACAGCTAGTTTAGCCTCGGAGGGGCTCTCCCAATGTCATTGAATTAAAAATAAGAATTGACGTTTTTACCCCTCTAGATACCTCTACAACCCTTTACTCATTTATATGACTGCTCGGGTATTCGTGGGGTATCGCTTGTTTGGATATTTACACTTATGCAGAAATTGCCTCCCTGGCCTTAATGGTTCTAAATTTTTTCTCATTAGCGCTTTAATTTCTACACAGAAATTTTTCGGCGTAATATCAAAATTTAATAATGCACCTATAAATCTATTCTTCATATATGCTAAAGCAATGCTATAATTAATATCATATTCATATTTTCGATGTTTAATCTTTTGACTACAGTCTAATTCTTTTTTAGCTTCGAGAGCTAAAACTGTCGTCATATTCATATTTAATATCGTTGAGTGAAAATCTTGTTCTACTGCAATTTGAGTTTTTCCACGGAAATTTTCTATTTCTGCTCTAACCTTTTCAAATCCATATTTAGTTTCAATTCCCCATCTCAGAAAATAAAATTTCTTAAATATTTTATATTTATATTTTTTTAAGTCTAAAAGAGATGTCAATAATATCTCTTTCTCGCCATTATCTAAAGTAACAATAACAACCCTTACCAATAGTTCATTATTTAAATTAAACCCTGGACATTCTTTTAATATTTCTTCTCTGTCTAATTTTGAAAGTTTTTTAAGATTTATCTTAACTACTCCATCCTTTTTACCTGAATCCACAAAATCATTAATTTCTTTTAAGAATGCTGTACTAGACCACATTAAAAAATGAATATTACTATGCATTAATTTAATGAATAATAATACACTAGGATAGCCACGATCGCATGTAAAACAATTCCACTCAAAACATCAACTAATTGGGAGACCAAAACCATTGTCATGTTAGAACCAGTTTGGTTTGAAGCGCATCCATATTTTGACCTAAGCTCATCAGTTTCAGGTAATTGAAATTTTGAGCCATCAATCGCGAAAACAATAAAATTAAAAAAATGTTCAATATTAGCCTTTTTTTTATAAAATTCTTCCGTCAATACATCGTTTAATTCAATAAATGATTTTGGCGATAATTTAAGGCGAGCTTTTGACAGAGCTGATTTTGTAAAAGTTTTAATTCTTTTTAGAAATGCATTCGTAGCATCAATCTCAGCTGCATTACTTTTTTTAATTGATTAAGAATGTAGAGAACTAGAAACGAAAAAATTAAAATACAATTCCTAATAAATGCGTTTTCTGATAACCTATGCTTATTCTTAAATTCCTCTGAATGGACACGGTCTCGTATTTTTGCAAAAATGTGCTCAGATGTTTTCATAGCGTTCCTTTTTTGTATTTCTTCTTGTGAATATGAAAAATTACAATAAGGAATGCTATGTTTTTTTTAAATAGAAAAATACCTTACAGCTGCCTTACAACGCGTATTTTGTAAACTCTTATTTTTATTTCAATGACATTGCGCTATGCCCTCCGGGACTGCGCTCGGCCTGGGCTATTATATGTCGACCCTCGGGGACTTAAGACCGAGGTATTTTATTAGGGCTTTCTTGCAAAAAACTTCTTCCAATTTTAATGAAAAAAAATGGTTTTTGTTAGGAATTAAAAAAAACGGATTTAAGGATAAACGAATTTTGTGTTAATCGATAAGATATGCGTATCTTCCCTTGAACCAAAAATTACGATTTTTTTTAAGATTTAATCTTTAAGAAAAATTAGTCTAATTTGTAGTTTTTTTAAAAGTTTTTTTTATTGCATCGAAAGTCATCGTTAAATAAATTGTCTTTGGTACTTGGCTTGGCTAATAAACTTAAGTTTATTTTTTCAGTTAATCGATTCATTTTTTTACTAATTGTCTTTTAAAATTTTTTGTTTAATTCGATCAATAAACAAAGCTCGCTGATGGGGGTTGAGTTTTCTCAAGTTAGTATTAATAATGTTCTCATTTTGCGTTATGCTTTCATTTTGTAAGCTGTCTGTTAAATAAATTTCATGAATTAAAAACTGTAAGTTTTTAAATCGGGGATCGTTAGATATTGATTTTGATGCAAAATCTAATATTTTTCGTAAACTTTCGATGAACCTCGTTGGGTTCATAAAAATTATGAAAAATGAAAACAGTGCAATTTGAAAATCAAAGTTAAAATAGATCTGATTAGGAATTAAAGTAAAAGTGAGCTATCAAGATTATTC
>JACDDG010000229.1 GCA_013817115.1 Parachlamydiaceae bacterium
CTATAACCATATGCTTTTATATTGAACTCCCCGCACCTTATGTGCATTATGGAGCATGAAGCAGACATGCGGACTTCCTTTGATCAGTAAGTTCGCATATTGTCTGCTTCATTCTTATTATTTCAATTTAAATACTATATTAGCCAATTTCATTCTGCGCAACAGACCTTCTCTCTGAAAAGCCCTATAATTTCCGATGAACCCAAAATTTTCGGTTTTAGTTTAACTCAATTTTGTACTACAATAAGTTATTATCCTATAAATCATACAAAGGAATCGTCATGCAAAGTATTAATGGGGCTATAAGCTCTAAAAATGCAAATCAAATTTATAGTGATTCATATATCGTTCCAAAACCTAGAGGAACTATCGACGCGGTTCAAAACAATAAAATTGTTGAATCCTCAAATATTCCCATTTTTCTAAACTCTACAGTTAAACTTAGCGAAGTCAAAGCTACTCTCAAGAAAAGACTTATAGCGAAAGCTCTATATCCTCTTACAGACAGCACAGAATGGATATTCAAAAGAAATGAGATAAAATCCAAGCATGGTGGGGAAAGGGTTAAGTTTCATTCTCCCGATGGTAGTGTACTTGACGGGATGTTTATTCCCTCCAAGTCAAATGAAGGTTTATTCTCTGAAAGAGCATTTGTTTTTGTGCCAGGAATGAACAGTTATTATGAGCATGTGTTTTTTGATTATTTTATTACTCTGCTTAGGAAAAAGCTTGGAGATGTCAATTTTCTCGCATTGAATCATCCTGGAGTAATGGTAAGCGAAGGGGAGTTAAGCTGTGATGGAATGGCTCTTTCGGTTTTTTCAGGTTGTTCTTATTTAATTGAAAAAAAACATTTGGATCCTTCAAATATAGTTATCTATGGTCAATCGTTAGGGGGCGTTGCAGCCACAAGGGGCGGAAAGTTGCTTCAAAATGAATATCCCGATTCTGAATTGAACTTGATTCATGAAAGATCATTTGTGAGTTTCCCTGAAGTGGTTGAGAAGTTCTGTGGGAGTGGTTTCATTGGAGGACAGTTGAGATCTTACCTTGAGGATGAGGAATCCACATGGTCTACAACTGATTCACCGGAAGACTTTGAAATTTTAAAAGGGAATAAACTCATTATTTATTCCAAATTTGATTGCGTTGTTCCCTTTGATTTTTCTTTTTACAAAAAATTACATGAACAAAAGCCGAATTTGTCTAATGTTAAGGTTCTTTCCCTGCCAGGAGAAATGCTCAGAGAGCAGGAACATTATCGAATATTTTCATCAGATGAAGAAGACGTGGTAATTGAAGAGATTAAACGTATGCTAGGACTACCGTACAAAGAAATAATTGGAGCTTTTCAAGCTTATCCCTTAAATATAAGTCAATAGTAAGATGAGCAGAGGCTTTATATTTCAGGATGGGGATGATGGGAAAATGTGCAAGTGCAATCTTAACCGCCTTTTTCTATCGATACAGTAAAAGAATTAAAAAGAGGGTCTTGCCGTATTGGATTGAAATCTTCCTTTTGGAGGACTTCTTTCACGTTAGGTAACCCGTTTTTGATTGCACATTGCAACCATCCCACCGCTGCATGAGCCTCTCCACGGTGTGCATGGCTTAAGGCATTAGTCAGCGCCACACTGTCTGTTGGATGATCTTGGTAAAGCGTATTGCCTATTTTAATGGCCTCTTGAAAATGATTTTGGCTGTAAGCTAGTTGATGCAAAAGTGTAAGATGTTCAGTTGAAAGTGTGTTTCTGGTTGGATAAAGCATATCGTAGGCTTCGCTGTCATGCCCTTGGGCATGTAAGATCTGGGCCAAGAGATTTGTTGCCGATTTGTGTAAAACACCCTCACCGGCTTGCTTGCGAACGGCATTAAGTTTTTCTTGGGCGTAGCTTAAGTGTCCCTTATGAAAATCTTTTTCAGCGCTTTTAAAAAATTGCTGCAGGGCACGATCACTGTCCTGCGAGGTCATAGACAGGCTGCTTCTCCATGCTCGGTAGCTTTCATATGTAAAAATCATGAAAAAGATACCAATAATTTGCTGCCCAATTGCAAAAAAGTACACACTGAGTAGGACTCCGAAAAGAAAACTTATAAAAAGCGCTGTTTTTAAACCTCGAAGACCAAAAAAGCCTTCTAAGGTGATGCGTAAAAGCTGTCCACCATCCAGAGGATGTACCGGTAGCAAATTTACAACAGTCCAAAAGAAATTAGCAAAGTAACCGACTTGTAAAGTATTTTGAAGAAGTACAGGCAATTGCGTTCCAAAATACTGGAGAACCATGAGGCAGGCAAGCCCTAGTATAAATCCCGCTAAAGGTCCATTGAAAACAATAATAAATTCTTTCAATGGCTTTAAAGGAGGGCCTTGGCGTCGAGTAACTCCACCAAAGCCTACAAGATCGATAGAGGCACGCTGGCCAAAAGCTACAGCAGTCAAAGCATGCCCCATTTCATGAACAATTAAGGAGACAAAGATCACAAACGCCCAAACTAACATCAGAGTCGGCTCAAAATTGGCGTTTATCGCACTAAGAGCGAAAACGACCAGGAAAAAGACCGGATAGATTTGGATGGGAATGTTCCCTGGTATCTTAAACATTTTTTTTACCTGAAGGCTTTGTTATCTAATAGCTTTTTCATCGCTTCACCCATCAATGCAGGTGAATCGACGATTGAGACATTCGCGTCTCTTAATGCCACCATTTTACCCTCTGCTGTCCCTTTACCGCCAGAAATAATTGCTCCGGCATGACCCATTCTTCGACCTGCAGGGGCAGTTTTCCCTGCAATAAATGCTGCAACAGGTTTTGTGCAATTTTCTTTAATCCAAGCCGCAGCTTCTTCTTCAGCTTCGCCCCCAATTTCACCGATCATTAGAATCGCATCAGTTTTAGGATCATCTTGGAATAGTTTTAAGACATCAGTAAAGCTTGTTCCATTTAAAGGATCCCCTCCGATACCTACACACGTTGATTGACCTAATTGTAATTGGGTTGTCTGCCATACAGCTTCATATGTTAGTGTTCCTGAACGTGAAACAATGCCTATGTTGCCTGGGAGGTGAATGTAGCCGGGCATGATACCGATTTTGCATTCCCCCGGAGTTATCACACCAGGGCAATTCGGTCCTATTAAACGGCTAGTTTTGCTATGCTTCATAACATTGCAGACCTCTAGCATATCTAGGATGGGAATCCCTTCAGTGATACAAATGATCAGCGGAATACCGCTTTCTTCGGCTTCTAAAATAGCCTCTGCTGCATAGGGAGCGGGCACAAAAATCATTGTTGCCGTACATCCTGTCGCTTCTTTTGCTTCCTGGACAGTGTCAAAGATTGGCAAATTGAAAATTTCTTGTCCACCTTTGCCCGGAGTAACTCCTCCGACAAAACAGGAACCATATGCGATGCATTGCTCGGTGTGAAATTTTCCGGCTTTTCCTGTAATTCCCTGAGTAATGACTTTTGTCTGTTTGTTGACTAAAATCGACATAGTGACCTTTCCTTAATTTAATTGCTTTGCGGCTTTAACAGCTTTTTCAGCACCATCGGCAAGACCATCTGCGATGATGATATCGAGCTTTGAGGCGGCAAGGAGGGCTTTGCCTTCCTTTACATTTGTGCCTTCCATGCGCACAATCAGTGGAATTTTCTGGTTGACTTGCTCCAGAGCGGTGATGATACCTGAGGCTAATGTTTGGCAATTCATGATGCCACCAAAGATATTTACAAAAATGGCTTTTACGTTTTTATCTGAGAGGATAATTTTAAAACCCTCAGTAATTTTTTCTTCAGTAGCGCTGCCTCCCACATCTAAAAAGTTAGCAGGTGATCCTCCTGCAAGCTGAATGATGTCCATTGTGGCCATTGCTAGGCCTGCTCCATTCACCATGCAACCGATTGTGCCATCAAGATCAACGTAGGCTAAATCATACGCATTTGCCCGTGCTTCTGTTTCCGGAAGCTGGCGTGCATCATAAAATTTTGCCAATTGTGGATGTCTGAATAGAGCATTTTCATCTAATGAAAGTTTCGCATCCAATAAGTAGAGCTCACCCTCTTCAGTTTCAACCAAAGGATTAATTTCCAGAAGCGAAGCATCTGAAGCAAAAAATGCTTTTGTTAATAAAGTAGCAATGGCTTTACCCTGTTCTGCAGTGCGCCCTTGCCAGCCCATAAATTTTGCTAATTGTAGCAAGTGATAGGATCTGATGGAGCCGTTATTTTCGACAGGAAAAGTTCCGATTCTATCCGGAAATTTTTCTGCAATTTCTTCAACATCCATGCCACCTTCCGGGGAAGCGATAATCATAACTTTAGCACGTTTTCGGTCTGCGATGATGCCAAAATAATATTCTTTTTTAAAATCTAACAACGGAGCGATTAGCACTTCGTTTGCAATAACCCCTTCTTTGCCGGTTTGATTATTAACAATTTTCAAGCCTAAAAGCTTTTCAGCTTTTTCATAAATTTCTTGTGGATTTTTGGCGATTTTAACACCACCCGCCTTCCCTCTACCACCTGCATGAACCTGAACTTTAAGAATTGCTGAAGTCTCATTTAGGCCCAATTCATTGATAGCTCCTTCAATCTCTTTAATTTCCTTAATGACAGCAAAGGGGGGTATGGGCAATACAGCTTTTTCCAAAGAGTTTTTTGCTTGAAACTCAATGATGTTATTTAAAAAAAGTTTAGCTTGATATTCATGAATATTCATAAGTTCATTCCTCTGGTTTAAACTAGTCCTTTCTAAGCAGGCCGGCAATAATAATGACTATTGGAGTTCGCCAAAGCCTTCGAGCGTAAATGATTCAAAATGACCTATACCGAAGTGCGTTCAAATTTTGGAATTTTTGGCTTTGAGAAAGCCTCGGGAT
>JACDDG010000230.1 GCA_013817115.1 Parachlamydiaceae bacterium
ATTTCATTAGCGTGAAAAAATGGAATGGTACCCCTTAATTTTAGAGCATAAAGCTTTAATCGATCAAGCTTTAGAGGAAAACCCTCTGAATCTTTCGGATTATACTTTCACAAATCTTTGGATTTGGAATATTCATAGGCATTATCAAATCGCCTGGATAGACAATTTTCTATGCATAAAATTTGCAGAGAAAGGTCTTACTATATTCCTTTACCCTATAGGTTCAGGAAGTCGTCAGTATGTAAGTGAAAAGTTGATGGAAGTAGAGGCCAATTTTCGCATGCGAGCTGTACCGGAGGAAGGTATTGCTGAATTGAATGAACTTCCCTTGAAGGTTGAAGCGGAAACTGAGCATTTTGATTATATCTATGCGTTTACAGATCTTCTTTATCTTCAAGGAGATCATTTTCAACCCAAACGAAATTTCATCCATCAGTTCGAAAAAAAATATCTTTTTGAATATCAAGAGATTGCGCTGGATTTGATTCCTTTAATCATTGACTTTGAAAAAAAATGGTACAGTGAACATAAGAATCCTCCTCAAAGTTTGTGCATGGAGCATTCGGGAGTTTTACATGCATTAAATGATTTTACAAAACTAAATATTTTTGGGGGTGTACTAATTGTAGATAAAAAGGTCGTAGCCTATTCTTTTGCCGAATACCTTAACAAGCAGATGCTAGTCATTCATATTGAGAAGGCTTTGAAAGACTATAAAGGTGCATATGCCATGATTCATCAGCAATTGCTAATGCATTCAACGATAGTTCCTTTTGTCAATCGAGAAGAAGATTTAAATTTAGACAATCTTATTAAAGTAAAGCAGTCTTATCACCCAATTCGCTTTGAGAAGAAGTTTTTGCTCACTAAAAATAGCGAACCGTAGTTCGTCATTCCTGATCAGGCTTTTAATTCATTTTTTTGACTATAGATATCTTCCCAGCCTGTGCAGGCTGACTTAATAGCCTAGCACATCCTCTTACGAAATTCCGACCCCGGTAGTTTTGTGTTTGATAAATTTTATTTAAAGCAGACTTTTGTTCTGAGCTCCGACTGGAGCGGTATAGGTCTCTCCCTAGCGTGCAGGCCCAAAGCGCATATGCATCAACCTAATTTTTTGCTAAAAATGTCCAAGCCCATACGCATCAACATAATTTTTTGCTAAAAATGTCTTCCAGGCTGTAGGCCTGACTTATAATAGCCTAGGGCATCGCCCTAGGCTACATGTGATAGTCTTTGCAGGCTGTAGGCCTGCTTTATAGCAAGCAAAGTAGGTGTGATATTGTTGATTTTTCTCGGGCTAAAACAGTTTAAACGTGTTCTCTTAAAGCGCACCTACAGTGCAAATGCCGAATGGTCGATAATGCCGAATGGTGCGATTCATACAGCTTGTGGATTGCATGTGAGGACAACATTTCATTATTCCATTCGGCATTATTTCTTGCCCTATGATTTTTAGAATAGCACCCAACTTCCTTTGTTCTTTATTTTTTAATTTTCCGATAATGCCGAATGATCTTTGCTAATTACCTCTCTCACTTATTTTAGGTTGCTAAGGCCACTTTTTCCATTCGGCATTATCGGAATATTTTTCCAAGGTGTTTTGGCAAAGGCTACAAATTTTCACATAATTATTATATGATTTCTTCAGCCCGGCATCTACGATAATATCTTCTTAACTAGGCAAGTAGTCTAGAAAGGAGAATATATGAAGAATTTTCAAAACAAAAATATTACAGACAATCTTCGTGAAATAGATGGTTTGGTTTGTAAATTTGATAATTATTTGGATCTTGAAAGGGGCCTTTCTCAATCAACCAGGCACACATATTGTGCTTACACCCGTATTTTTTTAAACATTGAATTTGAATTGAAAAAAATCCGGATAAAAGATTTTTTTCCAAAAGACGTTTTTAAGTTTATTTTAACTTATTCACAAGCAATGAGCTCAAGTAAGTTACATTCTATGATTTACTCACTCCGTGCTTTTTTCAGATTTTTGGAGCGATCCGATCTTGCCGATTGTGTTCCTTCAGTGCCACGTCGCCAACATAACCTGCCTGAATTTCTTTCAAAAAAGCAACTTCAAGTACTACTTGAAAATTGTAATAGAAATACTGCGATAGGAATTCGAGACTATACCATTTTCATGTTACTGATTCATCTTGGCCTGCGTGGTTCTGAAATTTCAAATCTTACTCTAGGTGATTTTGACTGGGATAATAGTGAAATTATTGTAAGAGGTAAAGACTCGATATCACGCCTTCCAATATCTCAATCATTAGGTAACGCATTAGTTGACTATTTAAGGCGTGCAAGGCCGACGTGCTCTTGTGATAGTTTTTTTGTTCGATCCCATCAGCCTCAGCGCGGGCTTATTTCTGCGAGTATTAGCGCAATTGTTCGTTCAGGATTAAATCGAGCATGTCTTACTCCTTGGCATAAAGGTGCTCATTTGTTGCGACATTCATTTGCGACCCATTTACTGTCCGAAGGAAAAAGTCTTCATGAGATTAGTATGGTCTTACGCCATAAAAGTATTCGCACTACAGCGATCTATGCGCATGTTGACTTCAATAAATTAAGATCGCTTGCTCTCCCTTGGCCTGTTGCGTCCAAAGGAGGTAGGTCATGAATAATTTATGTACAGCAGTAACCGATTACATCTCGATGCGACGTCAGCTTGGCTATAAGATGCGAAATGAGGCATTCGTGCTAAATAGGTTTGCTAAATTTATGATGCAGAAAAAGAAGAACACAATAAAAACTAGGTTGGTACTTGAATTCGCTTCTCAAAGCCAAAAGCCGGGCATCAGCCTGTGGTCTGCGAAAGTGATCGGCATTATTAGACGCTTTGCCATTTATCTACATGCAATAAATGGAAAATCTGAAATACCGCCGACTAATCTACTCCCCCATAGTGTTTTAAGAAAAACGCCATACATTTTTAGCGAAAACGAAATTGTGGCGTTATTGGAAGCAGTGAATCAAATTTGCAGACTCATACTATAATCTGTTTGGTCTAATTGCTGTCACTGGCATGAGAACTAATGAAGCAATCTCACTTGATGATGAATTCGTAGATTTAGAAGAAGGAATTATAGAGATTCACCAAACAAAATTTGGAAAATCTCGAAAAATCCCCTTTCACGCATCCACTAAAGAGATACTAAAAGAATATGTGAGAACTCGTGATCTCCATTATCCTTCTAGAAACAATTCGGCTTTCTTTGTCAATAGTCATGGCTGCAGAATAGACCGCACTGCGGTGCAACGGACCTTTCGTAAAATGTGTATTAACGGCGATGTGGGCACAATAAAAGGCCTAAACCCCAGAATCATGGATCTAAGACATACATTTGCTGTAAGAAATCTATTGAAGTGCTTCAAAGAAGATCTTGATGTCGATCAAGTGATCATTGCCCTGTCAACATATCTTGGTCATGAAAACCCTGAATGCACCTATGGTTATCTCACCAGTACACCTGAACTTTTGAGTTTGATAAATTTGCGCGTAGAAAAAAAATACTGGAGGAAATAACATGAAATTTACAAACCAATTCTCTGTGCTACTACAGACCTTCTTTTCTCAGCGGTTGACTAACGAAATGAATGCGAGTGTCCACACCAAAGCGTCTTATAGCTACACGTTTCAACAATTGTTGGCATACGCAAAGAAGAAACTCAAAAAAACGGCATCACAATTGAAGCTGGAGGATCTAGATTATAAATTTATTTGCGGTTTTTTAAGTTTTTTGGTCACGGAACGGGGATTAAAACCTCAAAGCCTTAACGTACGAATTACTGCCATTAAATCATTTTTTCATTACATAGAACCTCACATGCCTGAGTACAGTGATTTAATCAGTAAAGTACTGTCTATTAAAGGTAAGAAACCCAATTCACAACTCATGGATTATTTGGATGACAAAGAAGTTGTGGCCTTACTTAAGGCCCCAAACCAACAGACATGGCTGGGGAGTCGTGATCATTGTCTTATTGCAGTAGCTATCCAGACCGGTTTACGGCTTTCAGAATTGGTTTCACTAAGGTGGAGAGATATTTCCTTGAGCGAGCATGCATATGTCTATTGTTTGGGAAAAGGACGTAAAGAACGAAATACGATGGTTGGGGAGCAAGTTTCTAAGATTTTGCATGCATGGTCCAAGAAGGTTAGCTCCTCACCATCTGATATTGTTTTTCCCACTATTGAAGGCAATCAAATGAGTTCTGATACCGTTCAATATTTAGTAAAGAAATATATTACTATTGCTGCGAAAAGCAGCCCTTCTTTGAAAAATAAAAAAATAAGCCCGCATAAGCTCAGGCACACAGCAGCGATGAGACTCTTAAACGGTGGTGCAGGGTTAGCTGGCATTGCGCTTTGGTTGGGTCATGAATCTTTCAAGACAACCTACAAATACCTCAACGCAAGCGTAGAACTAAAAGAAAAAATAATGGAATCGGTCAGTCCATTAAAGACAAAAACTTCACGATTTCATCCAGAAGAAAAACTGCGAAATTTTTTAAAAAAAATTTGCAGTTTAAATAAAGAAGGAAAATCTAACTGAAAGGGTTTCCGATAATGCCGAATGAAAAAAGCGGTTTTAGTGATCGATGAACAAGTGGGAGGGTTATTTAAAACTAATCATTCGGCATTATCGGAAAATTAAAAAATAAAAAACAAAGGAAGTTGGGTGCTATTCTAAAAATCATAGGGCAAGAAATAATGCCGAATGGAATAATGAAATGTTGTCCTCACATGCAATCTACAAGCTGTATGAATCGCACCATTCGGCATTATCGACCATTCGGCATTTGCACTGAAATGCCGAATTCGGCATTTCAGTGCTTGCTATAAAGCAGGCCTACAG
>JACDDG010000231.1 GCA_013817115.1 Parachlamydiaceae bacterium
GCACATTCATTTTGTCGCGGGCGGGATTTTTAATTTCAGAGTAGAGTGCTTTAACGGCAAGCCTCGAGCTGATCATGAGAAACATGGTCACAAGCGCGTCGATAATGATAACGGAGTTTGCAATAAAATAAAAGTCCCTGTAAAATAGACAGATCACATTCAGAATAAAAACCAAAATGCTCCCAGAGAGTACTACAGTAAAGATGCGGACTGTATCACGTGAGCTGGTATAACGAACAACGCCTTTGTAGGTCTTAGAAAGGGCAAAAGACATAAAACGGATAAAAAGTACGATTGCAAAGTCGTAAGGAAGACGGCGCGCATCTGCTTCCGGCATTTGCACAAAATCAAAACGCAGGAGGAAGGCAATGCTTAAAGAAAATGCACAAATAAATGTATCAATAAAAAGTATTGACCAACGCGGTAGATTGTATTGCCAGAAGAGATTGAACAGCCTATACATATAGGGTAAAAATACTTAATTTTTCTGGAGGAAATTTTGAAAGACAGGAGCCTCGTTTGCGACTTAAAAACGCAAATAGGCTTTCAGACCGTGGAGTCCGCCTTCGCGACCGAAGCCGCTTTCTTTGTATCCTCCAAATGGAGAAGTGGGATCGAATTTATTATAAGTATTTGCCCAAACAACGCCTGCTCTTAATTTAGAAGTCATATTAAAGATCCTGGATCCCTTTTCTGACCAAACACCGGCACTCAAACCGTAAGGAATATTATTTGCTTTTTCAATGGCTTCTTCGATCGTTCTGAATGTCTGAATGGTCAATACCGGCCCGAATATCTCTTCCTGCACAACGCGGTTACTCTGAGCAGCACCTATAAATAAAGTGGGTTTACAAAAATAACCTGATTTAGGAATAGCGCAATTACTCTGATAGATCTCCAGTCCTTCGTTTTTTCCAATTTTCAGGTAGCTCTGAATTTTTTCAAATTGTTCTTTACTGTTGATCGCACCTACGTCAGTGTTTTTGTCCATTGGGTCTCCAACAATAAGTGTCTCCATGCGCGCCTTTAATTTTTGGATCACCTCAGCGGCGATATTTTCCTGGATAAATAACCGTGAGCCCGCACAACAAACATGACCCTGATTAAAAAAGATGCCATTGACGATTCCTTCAATTGCCTGATTGATGGCAGCATCGTCGCAAATGATATTGGCTGCTTTTCCGCCAAGTTCCAATGTGAGTTTTTTATTACAGCCGGCGAGGGATCTTTGAATGGTTTTCCCTACTTCGGTGCTTCCTGTAAATGCAACCTTGCTGACGTCGGGATGATTGACTAGCGCTGCCCCTGTATCTCCAAAGCCGGTGATGATATTCACTACTCCCGGTGGTAGATCGCAATCCTGTATAATTTCCGCCAGTTTTAAAGCAGTTAAAGAAGTGTTTTCTGCGGGCTTCAGAACAACTGTATTCCCACATGCTAAAGCGGGCGCTATTTTCCAGGCAGCCATCAGCAGAGGAAAATTCCAGGGAATGATCTGTGCTGCGACGCCAAGTGATTTAGGTTTTTGATTTGGAAAGGCATAATTTAATTTGTCTGCCCAGCCTGCGTAATAAAAAAAATGATTCGCTGCCGCGGGAATATCAAAATCGCGACTTTCCCGTATGGGTTTTCCGCCGTCCATGGTCTCAATAACAGCAAGTTCCCTGGATCTTTCCTGGATCATTCTTGCGATCCTGAAAATGTATTTGCCACGCTCTTTGCCGGATAGCTTTTTCCAGCTTTTCTCGTAGGCATTTCTTGCTGCCTTAACGGCTGAATTTACGTCCTTATGGCCCGCATGAGCAACTTCGGAGAGTTTTGTACCATTTGAGGGGTTGATGGAGTCAAGATACTTTTTGGAATGAGGTTTTACGAATTTTCCATCGATATAAAGCTCATATCGCGGCTTTATTGCAACATGCTCTGATGATTCCGGCGCGGGAGCATAGTCCCATTTAAATTCCTTAGAAGCTTTCTTTGTGGCCATTAGAAGGACCTAATTTAGGGGTTTATTTGAAATCTTGATCAACATCGAGTTGTTTGAGAGAATTGTCCATCGACATGGCTTAATTCGCATAAAGATCAACACCTAGACACATAAGGAAACCACGTAGGACAAAAGCACACATAGTAATTTCGCTACGAGAAATTTACACGCTGATTCTTTAAATACAACTCGATTGCGGTAAAGGTCACAATGTTATCCTCGGCGAAAATCCCTACTGTGACTCTTTAAATACAACTTTTCTATTCCTTCTTATGTGCATGTGTTTAATTTTAAAAGGTGAAATGTACCAGCGACAATTTATCGTGTTGCGAAATATCCTCGTTCAAACTCACCGATGATTTTGGCTGTTTCAGTGAGAGCGAAAAATCATCGACGAGAACCACCGATGATTTTCCGTGTTTGACGGGAGCGAAATATCATCGTTGGGATCCGGGCAACAAAAAACCCCCATCTGTTGATGAAGGTTTAAAGGATACCGGTTAAAAACACAACTAATTAAACAATATCGGGGAAAGAATTTTGGGAGCTTTTAAAGTTTGAGAATCAAAAACACAACTAATTGTCTCAAACTTATTATTAATCAATCTGCTCTATTCAATGCTCCTTCCCGGCACCTGGAAATCCCCATTCGCCGTAGCAAATGGGGTTCCTATGAATCGGGTTACTATTGTGCTTATTTAAAGATCACAACTTTTTGTGAGCGAACATTTTCCTTATCACCTTTTTCACGGATACGAACGATATACACAGCCTCAGCGATATCACGACCAGATAAATCAATCACCTGCTCACGATCTGCAAAGATTGAAGTTTGTGAATAAATCAAACGACCCATTAAATCAAATAACTCAACTTCCATATCCACATCTAAAGCGTTAACACGGTCTAATTGTACGGTGAACTTGCTTTTTGCAGGGTTAGGATAAACATTGATTGCAAAACCTTTCATCGATTGAATATCGTTACCATTTTCGTCAACTGAAGTAGTAATACCACCTTGAGTGTTATTGTTTACAACTCCACCATTGTAGGTAGTTTCGGTAGGAGGCAAATTACTAACTGCGTGGTTAAGCATAGTATACTCGATCTTCTTAACTAAAGCACCAGAAGCATTAAATACTAACAACATTGAAGACTGACCCTGCATAACACCTGAATATTCAACTGCGATGTTTGCATTAACATTGATCTTTAAAGCGCTGTTTCCACCAACAGTTGAGTTGTTCAAACGTACAGTAAAGTTATAATTGTTGCTTAAGTCCTGATTTAAGATCATTACAGTAGTATACTGGCTGGTTTGGCTACCAAAAGCCTTAACATTAGACTGATTAGAAGTACCTGCAACGAAGTTACCTTTAAAGTTAGCAGCCATCATTTGAAAGTGGTAATATGCAGGCTTCTTGTTACCGGTAGTTGGATCGATATAACCGATGTTTAACTCGGTATTATTACCTTCTACAACACTCCAGATATTCATGAAGTTCACACCGTTCTTTAAACCAACACTTAACATTTCAGCAACGAACTGAGCACCTACGAAACTGTTCACACCAGATCCGTTAAGGTTATCATTAGCAGCGTTTCTATAACCTACATTAGCCTCAGTAACGGCAGTTCTAAGGGCATTAGAACCGGTTCTGTTGTGGGAAGTATTAGCAGTAGCAATACGAGCGTTTAAAGTGGCAAGATTATCGTTTAAGTTATTAGCAGAGTGTAATTTACCGATCACATCAGCTCTTGACTGGCTACCGTTAAAACCGTAGTAGTGAAAAGAGATGATATCGACATAATAACGACCAGCAGCATCAGTACCGGTAATATCATCCGGACCACCTGGAGTAGTCAAACCATTAATGATACTGGAGTTATACCAAGCACACTCTGGACCAATGATCTTAATACTAGGGTCAACTGCCTTCATAGCTGAAGCAAAGGGCTTAAAATAAGCGGCAACCTGAGCAGCACTGGTATACCCGTAATCTAAATCGGGCTCATTACCAATGATAAAGTACTTAATGTTTCTACCCTTGGTGATGTTGATATACTCAACGATCTGAGCAGCCTGTGAAGCAGAGTAAGCCCATTTGTGAAAAGGCACCTGGATAATAGGCTCCATACCTTTGGCACGGATCGAGTCGATCATCTTGATATACTGGAAGTTTGTCGGCTTGTTATTATCCGGAGCAATACCACCAAAACGGATCACGGAAGCTTTACTTTCCTTCACCTGACCCCATTTAGTGTGTAATTTACCGTAATACTTAGCCGTACCGATACTATCTGGCATCCATGCATTCTGACCAAAGAAGTTGGTAGGAATAGCCTGAGCGGATGCTTCCGTTGTTGCGAAGGTTAACCCTAAGGCTAACAACGACGCTTGGAAAATTTGCTTTAAGTTTTTCATTGTGTTGTGTTTTAGTACTTGTTGTGGGGGAAAAGTCCCGATCAGTTAATCTCTAGCTGCCTCTATCCTTCTTCTCTGATTGCTGATTATACTATTGTTTTACGAATACAATGCCTTAAGGTTAGTGATTTAGCAATACTTTACAAGAACTTAGCCATAAAACAGCCAATTTTAGCCTAATACGGAGGTTTTATGCCAAAATCCGCCAAAATCAAGGAGAGATGTTTACTGACAATTGAGTACACGAAGCTCTGGAGCCCTGTACTGTCAACAGTTTGAACTTAACACACTAACGGTTAGCAGTTTAGCGAAATGATTGACCAAAATTTCTCTCTCCAGGCCTTTGATTCCTGAGGGCTTGTGAAGAATAACCTGCCCGAAGGATCTTGTTCTGTCGTTGCCAGAGTTGGAGGAGAAAGTTCCTCCCTCATATCGGCACCACAGGGCTCAGGAA
>JACDDG010000232.1 GCA_013817115.1 Parachlamydiaceae bacterium
GAAGATGCCCTGCTCGATGAAAACAATGGGCTGGAAACCTCTTTTTTGAACATTCAGTGAGATAATTGCACCTAAAAAATCGATCACGTCATTTGCAAAGAGCTATAAATATAGCTACAGTAATAGCAATAGCGACTACAGCAGCTATTTTTGGACTTGCTCATAAAAAAAATAGCAATCGACAAGCCATTACTGTAACTTTTCAAGGTGGAATTTTTTTGAGCTACTTGTGCCCGCTTTGGCCTTCCTTCAACTATAGCAGCACATATTGTAAACAATACCATTACTATTAGTGCAGCAAAAAGCAAACAGCGAGGAATGATTTTATCTTGTTCTGTCGGCAGGTTTACCCGATAAGCAATTGAATGGCCTCTTCGACCACTTCTGCTCCAATAATATTGATTTTACTTCTAATCGTTTCTGAAATCCCCTTCAGATTCCTTTTCGGAATCAAACAGTGTTTAAACCCCATCTGAATAACCTCTTTAAGACGGCTTTCAATACGGCACACACTTCTTAGCTCGCCACCAAGTCCTACTTCACCGATGACAGCGGTGTCTCCATTGATGTTTTGATTCCGTAAAGAGGATGCCACTGCAAGAAGTATCCCTAAATCAATTCCAGGTTCTGTAATACGCAATCCACCCGCAATCGAAACAAAGACATCATTTTTGTACATCTGATAGCCCATGCGTTTTTCCAGTACGGCCAAAAGCAACGCTAATCGATTGGAATCTAGGCCGGCACAACGACGTGAAGGTGTCGGAAAAAATGTGGGAGTCACCAATGCCTGAACTTCAATTAAAAGAGCTCGTGTGCCTTCTAAAGTAGGGATAACAACCGAGCCTATGGCGTCTTTCATGCGCTCTTCCAGGAAAATTTGAGAAGGATTCGGAATTTCTATCAGTCCTTCACTTCTCATTTGAAAAACAGCCATTTCATCTGTCGGACCAAAACGATTTTTAATCACTCGAATCATGCGGTAGTTATTTTGCTTATCGCCTTCAAAATATAAAACAGTATCGACCAAATGCTCTAAAACACGAGGACCAGCAATTTCTCCGGATTTTGTCACATGCCCAATCAGAAACGTAGCAATATTTTTATGCTTTGCAATGTGCATACACTCTGTGGCTGTTTCACGTACTTGTGAAACAGAACCCGGAGCAGAAGAAATTTCGCTTTTATAAACAATTTGTATCGAATCGATGATCAATACACTCGGATTAATCAAATCTATCTGTGCTTTGATCAAAGAAAAATTGGTTTCACTTAGTAAATACAAGTTTTCACTTTCGACGCCCAAGCGTAAAGCTCGCATCGAAGTCTGCTCTATCGATTCTTCTCCACATACATAAAGAACAATCAAATTTTTATTAGCTAAGGCATTGGCAAGTTGTAACGTCAGAGTTGATTTACCGATGCCTGGATCTCCCCCAATAAGAGTTAATGAACCCGGAACAAGCCCTCCACCAAAAAGACGATCGCATTCATTAATTCCAGTAGCAATACGCGGAGTTTCCGCATGAGGAATGTCTTTAAGTTTTAAAGGTTTTCTCGATGTAGCAGAAGATGCATATTCAAAGCGACTGGAAGAGGATTCTTGCACCTCGACTTCTTCATTCAAGCTATTCCATTTACTACATTGAGGACATTGACCTGTCCATTTAGTCTGTTTATGTCCACACTCGGCACAATACCATACGTTTTTTTGTTTAGTCGCCATTGATCCTCAATCGCTGTAAGTTTACGATGCCAAAATAAAGCATAGGCAAAGCAACAAACAGGTACAGAAACCAGTAGCTATCACTCCAACGCAATACAAAGTAGCCATTATTTGAAAAAAAGAAAAGCAACAGACTAAAAAGGAAAAAAAATGAACCTCCCATCAACAATGCCATTGTCATGGCAACAAGAGAACCCTCATCGTTTTGAATTGAAGCGTCCTCTTCATCATCAACTTCTTCACTGTTTTCTTGAATATCATTCATAGAAGGAATAATTGAAGCTCGGCAATAGGGGCAGGTATCTGCTTCGAAAGAGATGTTTGCCTCGCAGTTCCAGCACATTTTTCTTTTATCATTTTCGACCATAGCCACTCTACCTTGGATTTCATCTCAATTAGAATATACATATTTACTTTCTTACAACCTTTACTTTGCCAGAAAAATGATTTTTTCTCTATCTTTAGACGTAATTATGATATATTTAGATAGACTTAGGTTATTTTCGGGAGAGTAAGAATTATGGTCGATAAGCAGTTTTTTGATATTATTGTTATTGGAGGGGGCCCTGGTGGTTACCCGGCAGCTATTCGCGCAGCGCAAAACGGTAAAAGTGTAGCTTTAATTGAAGCTAAAGATTTGGGTGGAACATGTTTAAATCGCGGTTGCATTCCTTCTAAAACGTTGATTGCAAATGCAGATGTATTGAAACGGGTCATGGAAGCAGAAGAATTTGGCATCGTCGTCGGTCAAGTTAGTTTTGACTTTTCCAAAATGGTTGAACGCAAGGACAGAATTGTTGCAGGTATCCGCAAAAGCCTAGGGGGGCTTCTTCAGTCTAATGGAATAACAATATTTCAAGGTTTCGGCAAAATTACTTCTCCAAATACTGTGAAAATCACCGGAAAAGACAATGCGATATTGAAAGCGGGAAAAATTATTCTTGCAACAGGTTCTGAACCTCGCAATATGAAAGCGTTCCCCTTTGATTATGTGAGGATCCATGATTCGACATCGATGTTAGAAAATAAAGAATTGCCTAAGAGCTTAGCTATCATTGGTGGTGGAGTTATCGGGTGCGAATTTGCTTCTCTTTATTCTGCACTTGGGGTGGATGTAACTGTCATTGAAATGATGCCTTCAATCTTGCCAACCGAAAGTCAGAGTGTTTCTTCTTTCTTGACTAAAGTTTACAAGAAAAATGGCATAAAAATTCAGGCCAGTACTATGGTGCAGGCGATTGAAAAAGGTTCTGAAAACGTAACTGTAAAACTTGCTAATGGCGAATCAATTATGGCCGATATAGCACTTGTGGCTGTCGGTAGGTCATTGAATGTAACTGGATTAGGCTTAGAGGAAATCGGAGTTAAATTGACGAGAGATGGTTTGATTGATGTCAACGACAAGATGGAAACTACAGTTCCCGGCATTTATGCTATTGGTGACATTGCTTCGAAATGGTGGCTGGCTCATGTGGCTTCTCACCAAGGGCTTGTGGCGGCACAAAATGCCTGTGGTATTTCAGCACGCATGCATTATAATGCCATCCCTTGCGTCACTTATACTGATCCTGAAATAGCCTCAGTTGGATATTCCCTAGAAGAGGCCATTAAACAGGGTTATGATGCTACAATTGGGGCATTCCCGTTTCAGGCTTTAGGTAAGTCCCAGGCCGCTTTTCAATCTGAAGGATTTGCTCAAGTAGTCATCAGTAAATCAACCAAACAGATTTTAGGAGCACAAGTTGTTGGCCATGAAGCCTCAACTTTAATCGCTGAAATGGCGGTAGCAATCGCAAATGAGTTAACTATTGAGTCAATTACTGAAACGGTGCATGCTCATCCAACTTTAGCTGAAGTGTGGTTGGAGGCTGCTTTAATGGCAAGCGAAACCCCGCTACACCTTCCTCCTAAAAAAAAGAAAAAAGAGTGATGTTATGAGTGATGGAAAAAAACGTCTTAATATGCTACCACCCAATCCTGAGAAAAACACGGGCGGCTGCGGTGGAGGTAGTGGTTGCGGAACTGATGCTGCAGTAGGACCCGGGCGTTTTCCATCCTGGTTGCACCGAAAGCTCCCTACAGGAGTTGAGTTGTGGAACACAAGTAAAGTGATCACTGAGAATCGTCTTCATACGGTTTGTGAAGAGGCAAAATGTCCCAATCAAATGCATTGCTGGTCTAAAAAGACGGCAACATTTCTTATCATGGGCAAAGAATGCACTCGAAACTGTGGTTTTTGCGATATTGATTTTACAAAACATCCACAACCCCTACAGTTAGACGAACCTGATCGCGTCGCAGATTCCGTCAAAAAACTTGGCCTGAAGCATGTTGTCATTACTATGGTAGCTCGAGATGATCTTCCAGATGGAGGAGCTGCCCAAGTAGCAAAAACGATCGAGGTGATTAGACGCGAAGTGCCAGCTGCTACCATAGAAGTTTTGACGTCGGATTTTAAAGGAAATTTAGATTCTTTAAAAATTGTTTTAGAAGCTTACCCCGAAGTGTTTAACCACAACATCGAAACTGTTAGGGCGTTAACTCCGCGAGTTCGCCATACTGCGACCTATGATAGGACCCTTTCCGTGCTTAAAGCGGCTCATGACTCCATAGCCATTTGCGATCACACTCCCGCCCTGTTAGTAAAGTCTGGGTTAATGGTAGGTTTGGGTGAGACTGAAGAGCAAGTACATGAAACCCTGCATGACCTAAAAAATGTCGGCTGTGATATAGTGACTATGGGCCAATATTTGCAGCCAAATCGTCAAAAGTTACTGGTCAAAGCTTTTATTACTCCCGAACAGTTTAAGAAATATGAAGACTATGGCTATTCGATCGGTCTTAAACATATGTATTGCGGGCCTTTTGTACGCTCTAGCTACAATGCGGACATAGTCATAGCAAAAATAAGTCAGCCCCCTCTATTCCCTTAAAATTAGCGTTCGGCAAATTTTAACGAGTGAAAGGCTTACAATTGTGGTTGCCCTCTTATGTGGCTTTCTCGCGCCTCTACCGGGGCGCACGTTTTTTAATGATCCAAACCCCGGGTTCCGCTATCGCTGCACCCCATACTTCTACCCACATCTTTTTCTTTACAAAAATAATTTTTTTTATTTTTATGGCAAAATTAGTTGATA
>JACDDG010000233.1 GCA_013817115.1 Parachlamydiaceae bacterium
CTTCACTTGTTGCTTGATAAATATGGTGCGGTCAAAGTCTCCCAATTTTAGGTGGATGAAGGCGGCGAATCTGGAACTTGAAGAACGATTACTCTTCTGGAAAAGAAAAAGGGCAAAACTGGATCCTTGTTTTTGCACGTTTTTCTAATCGTTTATTTCTAAGAAAAACCTAAAATTAGGGTGACTTCTCCTTCTTTCCATTTCATTTTCTTAAATGTTTTTTTCTAAAAATAATTAATAGCGTAAGTTGCATGTGAATATATTTCACATTCAGTAGTCTAGCCCACATAATTATCAAATTCATTTACACATATACTAAAACCTAAATCGTTGAATTCAAGGTTGCGGCTAATTCATTTTTTTCCTATACTATGGCCAAGCATGCTAAATACTTGGGCTAAATATTCAATAGTGCGAATTAAAGGATAAAATATTTAATATGGCATCTTTCGATCGAGATACAATAAAAAAGTTAACGAAGCTCAGTCGCATACAGTGCAATGAGGATGAAGAGTCTCAGTTGTTATCAGATTTGCAAAAAATTCTCAGCTATGTTGAATTAATGAACGAAGTGGACACCGAAAATGTTAGACCTTGCACTCATGTTCTCGAAGAGATGTGTAATGTTGAACGCGATGATGTCGTCGGAGAAGTGATGCCACGTGAAGTTTTCCTTGCAAACGCTCCCGACAAAATTGGGGGGATGATTCGTGTTCCTTCCATAATGAAATCTAGGAATTAGGAGCGCTCACACTCATGCATACTTTCACTGCCATTCAATTACGCGATAAATTCATCACTGGCGAATTTTTAGCTCGAGATATCGCTTCTCATTTTTTGAATCGCATTGAAAAATACGATCCTCAAATTGGAGCTTTTGTAGCCGTATGGGAAGATCGCGTTTATCAACAAGCTGATCGATTAGATAAAAAGCGTGCCTCAGGAAAAAAGCTAGGCAAATTAGCGGGCATTCCTGTCGCCATAAAAGACAATATCCATGTCAAAGGCGAGTTCACTCAATGTGCGTCCAAAATTTTAACCGGTTTCCGCGCTCCATTCGATTCCACTGTCGCAATTTTATTAGAAGATGAAGATGCACTTCTCATCGGAAAGACCAATATGGACGAATTTGCGATGGGATCCTCAACCGAAAATTCAGCTATTCAAGTAACACGAAATCCTTGGAATTTAAACTGCACTCCGGGTGGCTCTTCCGGAGGATCTGCGGCTGCTGTCGCCGCACGTCTTGTTCCATTGGCTTTAGGTAGCGATACAGGCGGTTCAATACGTCAACCGGCTTCATTATGTGGTGTTACAGGTTTTAAGCCAACTTATGGGCGTGTTTCACGTTTCGGTTTGGCCGCCTTCGCCTCTTCATTAGATCAAATTGGTCCTTTAGCTACTTGTACAGAAGATGCAGCTTTGCTGATGGAAGTTATTGGTCAACACTGCGATCGAGATTCCACTAGCCTACAATTACCTAAGGAAAATTACATAAAAGCTTTTGATGGAAATGTTAAAGGTTTAAAGATCGGTGTACCTTTTCAATTCCTTAAAAATTTAGATGCTGAAATTAAACAACATTTTGATAAATCACTTTCCGAGTTAACAGCGTTGGGAGCGGAAATAATTGATATTGACCTAAGCCATCTGAAATATTCGCTTGGAATTTATTATATCTTGGCTACAGCGGAAGCTTCCACAAACTTGGCTCGTTATGATGGTATCCGCTATGGGTATAGATCTCCTAATGCAAAGACATTAGATGAAATTTATGATTTATCAAAAGAAGAGGGGTTTGGACCTGAGGTCAAGCGTCGTATTCTCTTAGGGACTTTTGTACTATCTTCAGGTTTTCAGGATGCGTATTACCGAAAGGCGCAGAAGATGCGCACGTTGGTTATTGATCAATATAAAAAAGCTTTTGCTCAATGTGATCTGATAGCTACTCCTGTGACTCCACACGCTGCTTTTGAATTAGGTACGGTCAAAGATCCTTTGCAAATGTATTTAGCAGATATTTATACAATCGGTATCAATCTAGCCGGTTTGCCTGCAATTAGTATTCCTCAGGGGTATACAACAGAAGGTAAGCCCGTCGGATTCCAGCTTGCCGGACCTCAAAAGCATGATGTGGCTGTGTTTTACGCTGCTAATGCTCTGGAGCAAGCAACAAAAGCTGAATTAAGGATGCCCGATTTTGTAAAAAATTCTTAGGAGAATCCGATGTCAGATCAATCTTCGTCGCATACTTGGCAAACGATCATCGGTTTAGAGATCCATGCAGAGCTAAACACCAAATCGAAACTATTTAGTACTGCTCCAAATCGATTTGGGGATGAACCAAATGTCAATATCACTGAAGTTTGCACGGGCATGCCCGGAGCTTTGCCTGTTTTGAATCGAGAGGCTGTTCGCAAAGCTGTACAGTTTGGTTGTGCTATTGGTGCGACTGTTGCAAAATTTAGTAAATTTGATCGCAAATCATACTTCTATCCTGACAGTCCGCGGAATTTTCAAATTACTCAATTTGAAGATCCTATCGTCCTAGGAGGTAATATTATTGCTGAAGTCAATGGAGAAGAGCGAAATTTTGAGGTGACGCGCGTTCATCTTGAAGATGATGCCGGCATGCTAAAGCATTTTTCCAATTTTGCTGGAGTAGACTACAACCGTGCCGGAGTGCCATTGATTGAAATTGTTTCCGAGCCTTGCATACATTCTCCTCAAGAAGCAGTTGCCTATGCTATGGCTGTCAAGGCTATTTTAGAATACATCGACGCTTCAGATTGCAATATGGAAGAAGGCTCATTTCGAATCGATGCAAATATTTCTGTGCGTAAACATGGAGAAATAGGACTTCGCAATCGTATTGAAATTAAGAACATGAACTCCTTTAGTTACATGGAAATGGCTTTGGAGTCTGAAATAAAAAGACAGATTAAGGAATACACTCGACAGCCCGATCTTCCGTTTGACCAAGTTATCCGTCAAACAACCTGCCGATGGGATCCTGAGAAGAAAGAAGTCATTGTGATGCGAGCTAAAGAAGATGCCGATGATTATCGTTATTTCCCCGAGCCAGATCTTTTGCCTATAGTGTTAACTGAACAGTATATTGATGAAATTCGAAAAGCTTTGCCTGAATTACCTTTACAGCGTGAACGACGTTATGTTTCAGAACTTGGCCTTTCCACTCATAGTGCTTTTGTGATTACGAGCGAAAAAGCTGTCGCAGATTATTTTGAAATGGCTTTAAAGCACTGTAGCAATGCAAAAAATCTATGTAATTGGTTAATTGTCGAATTCGCGGGGAGATTAAAGAATTCGAATCGAACGATTGTCAATTCAGGAATTCCGGCAAATAATGTGGGGGTCCTCGTAGAAATGATTGAAAGGGGAACCATTACTGGTAAAATCGCAAAAGCTATTGCTGATGATATGGTCTCGGACCCTTCGCGAGATCCAGAATCAATCGTTGAGGCAAACCCGGATTACAATCCGGTTCATGATCAAGCAGAGATTCAATTGCTAGTTGACAAAGTTTTGGCTGAAAATCCTCAGTCTATTGCTGATTATCGGCAAGGGCGAGAAAAAGCTTTTGCCTTCTTAGTCGGGCAGGTAATGAAACTTTCGCGCGGAAAAGCTGCGCCGCAAATTGTTAATACCCTTTTGCATCAAAAAATCGATAGCTAAAGGGCAAGTTATTTTTTTTACAAACCTATGGAGTCTCATTATGGCCAATAATTCTCTTGATTTTTCAAATGTACAAAGTCAAGTGTCCGCACTTTATAAAACAGCTTCTAATATAGTGGCATATGGTTTTTCAATGATACAGGAGTTGCTTCCTCGACTGACAGCCGCTGATGCAAAAACAATGGTATTCGGAGCTGCTTTTTTTGCTTCTGCAAGTGCGAACCCCGGATTGACCGCTCTCACGACCGCATTTGGCGCATTTGGTAACGAATTTATTTGTGATCTAGGGAAGAAAGGTATTGAGCTTTTTAATGCACAAACTTCACTAACAAAGTATGCTGTTGTAGCTGGTGTAATCCTTGCTTTGGCTATGCTTAAATTTATTGGTTTTTTTACATCTAAAGTTTTGAAGCCTCTTGCTGTTGTGGCTGTTGGATTATACGCAGGTGTAGTTTTAGGTAAACCAAGGACAAAATAGACGGGGAGCGATACTTCTTTCGACGCAAAGTTGGTTGGCAAAAAACACAAAAAATAATTAACGGGGCTTAAGATAAATAGGAGAAAATATATGTCTTTTAATATGGAATCATTTAGTACTAGAGCGTGTGGGTGTTTTAATAATGTTATTGCCAAGGGTAAAGAATGTCTTACTGAGCTGCAAGAAAATCCAAGTGAATTTTTGAGAACTAATGTTAAAATGGTTCTAGTCGCTACAGCTTTTTTTACTTCGCTTGTCCTTGCGCCAATATTTACCGTAGGAGCTTGCATTTTAGGATTTTTTTACTGCAAAAATGTTTGCAAAGTTGAAAATGAGTTTATAGATTTTCTAACAAATCGCAGTTTAGAAACACAAGGCATTTCAGCTGCTTTGCTAGCTTCGGTGGTATTTTTTGTAGGGAAAATGGTGTTGCCGATAGGGGTTGGAGCCCACGTAGGGATGCTTTTAAGTAATAGTTATGAGTTAGCAAATGAAGTTAAGGGAATGGAACCTCAACCGTACTAAAATTCGAAGCCTAGATTCTTTCATGGAGGGTATGTTGAAACACAACATCGGAATCATGCGTTTAACTCAATCTTTTTTTTGAAAAATTTTGCAGAAAAAAACATTCCCTTAAATTCTTTTTGTAGCCCACAGCTAAGGCTCTGCCGCAGCTGTGGGA
>JACDDG010000234.1 GCA_013817115.1 Parachlamydiaceae bacterium
AGTTAATTTTAAATCTTTTATAATGTGCAGCGCACAGCTCAAGGGTGCCCTTACGCCAAAAATTCGAATTAGTAAATCCACAAAGTCGAGACTGTGCCCTGAGCTCTGAGAGAGCGGTAGATGTCAAGCCCATAGTGTAGGCCCTGAAGGGGCCAAACTATGGGTCGATCAAAAACTGCCGCTGAGCTCTGAAAGAGCAAAACCCGAGGTAGATTTTAGCAAATATAAAATTTAATCAATGTTCGTGTAACTGGAAAATTCAATCTGTTATGAGAACCTGGTGCAATAACATATTTGCTAAGATCAACTCCGGGTTTGCCCTTTCAGGGCTACACCAGGGGAGAGACCTCTTCCGCTTTTCCAGAGCTCTGCGAGTTTTCAGTCGACAAAATGTAGTCTTAGCTGAAGAAAAAAAAAGGGGGTGAATTTGGAGGCAAAGTCATAGGGGGCATAGTAGAAACCAAATAAAAAGAATTCTACTTTTTTTGTATCAAAGATTTAAGGTTCTTTTGATTGATGCGATTTTAAGTTGAAGTTCATTCCATTCATTTTCAAACTGGCTTCCTAGAACGACTCCGCAACCGGCTCCCAAGCCCATCCAATTATCCTCCCATTGGACGTTGCGGATGGCTACAGCGCACGTTGTGTGTTTATTGGCTTCTTGTATAGCTACCGGAGCTCCATAACGGTAACGCGGAAGATTTCTTTTTTGTTCTTGTAGCCAGTGTTGACCCGGAATGCGGGGGAGAGCTCCGAGTGCAGGAGTCGGATGCAACGCTTTGACAATAGCATCAAAAGAGATGTCTTCAGAAAATTTTGCAGAAAGGGGAGTCATCAAATGTGTCAGCAATGGAAGTTGTAACAGTTCTGTTTCGTGAATTTGAAGAATGCCCCCTAATGAGGCGATGGAATCTTTTACCCCTTGAATGACAAGTGCATGTTCATATTGCTCCTTTGGATGACGAAGATGAAGAGCTTCGTCTACGCCACTTTTTTCGGTACCTGCACAAGCCATAGTTTCAATTTGGTGGTTTCTTGATGACTGACTGCGGAAAAGTAGCTCTGGAGTGCCACCTAACATGCCATGATTCTTTTCCCAAAATCCGTAACCATAAAGAGGCTTTTGACGAAGTGTCTGTAAAAGAGCTATAAGTGATCTCTTAAGTCGTTCTCGATTCATTTTCTCATTAGCAACTTCAAAAATGTAGGGAACTCCTTTTTGAAGAATTCCTGCTAACAGTTTTTCTTCCAGGCTTTCGTAATTTTTTTTAAAAATTGCTTTGGAAAAAAGTTGCCATTTTATTGGTGGAAATGAGTAAGTGTTTTTAGATGTCGAGGCCAGTGTCATCGATAAGAGCTCTTCCTCTAATGCATCTAAGGAGATCTCTTTGGAAAATTCATGGCTGCACCAAGGAAGTTTCTGTTCGAGGAAGAAATCGGGGAAATAAAAGGAAGGCCCCGTATCAGGCGGTTGCGCATGCCAATTTCGTTTTCCCCATCCTAGGGTGACTGTCGTCAGCGAGGTAGAAAATAAAGATCCAGAATGTAAAAAAGTTTCCGCAAGTTTCATTAATTAATGAAACTTTGGGGTGTAGTGTACTGAAGCGCCGCATGTTAGGAGATGATTTTCTCCGATTTCAAATTCGTAATCGTTGATTAAAATTTTAAATTGACAAGTTGTGAATGGTTTTGTTGTTTCCCAGATCCACTCGTCGGACTTGACATTTTTCAATAACAACCCTTTTTGCCATGAAAGTTCAGCGCCTTCACCACGCAGATAAAGAGCGTTTGGAAATCCCACGTCGAAATGAATTGTTATTCGAGTTTTTGGACCCATCGGGAATGGTTTTTGAGAGTGGATCTGATTAGGCTGATCACAATGTGATTTTTGTTCTTTAGTTTGATCTAAAGTGGATGCTTTCTCAGAAGACGATGCTTGGGGGTGAGCTTGAGTTGCCTGCTGTAAATTTTTATGTGTTTGGCAGCATTGGAATGGTTTTTTTTCTGATGACATATTGAGCTCCTAGATTAGATAATTCTGATTCTTACTATATAGTGCACCCGGAAGTGTTTATAGGCTAGTCTATATTAGACTCTTTTTTGCATTTTTTATTGCTTTTGTCAACCTAAATTAAATGTGAGTAAGGCAAAGACTTTGAGTTGCTTAAACGACGTTGTAATTATAGCGAATATTAATGTCTCTATCTTTTGTCTTAATTAGATTACCTTTTGATTTGTTTAAGTAAAGCAGCAAGTTTGAAGATTTCTTAATTGATTAATTGTTAGCGCAATTTCAATCTGGGGGATACACAAATTACCTTTTGAAAAAAATGTTCAAAGAATTAATACGAGCAAAAAATTACATTGGTGCCTCATTATTCGTTCAGTATTTATCAGATTGTAATCTAGCCGTTAAATGGTTTCGAAACACCTGACTAAAAAATTGGTGAATTCTTTGTATAATGAGGGTTTTACTGATAGCGCAATTTATGTGGCTAGTTTTCTTGAGAAAAAGTAAGCTATATTTAAATAATCAACAAAAAGGAACAGATATATGTTAAGAGTCTCACCCGAAAATAATGTTTTAACAAATTTTATTATCAACCGTAGTGTTGTCGAAACTTTAGAGCCTGAGATTTTAAAAAAATTAATGATTTCCCTAATCAACGATGATTTTTTTGGCAGTGCATTGTACGTGGCTACTTTCCTTAAATGACAGAAAACCAATTATTATAAGATAAAACGGTCACTCCAAGGGGTAAAGACGGCAGATGGAGCCTTAAATATTTATTTCATTGCTCTTTCTGTCGTAAATTTGCTTTAAAATTTGTTCGAAGTTCTTAACATAAGCCTTTTCATCAACATCTTTCTCAAACTGTTTCAACGCATGTTTTGACCATCCCTTATACAATTCTTTGTTAGAAAATAAAGAACATGCTAAATCTACATAATCGCTGGATTCTGAATTATGAGGTGCTATTGGGTATTCTAGAGGATAATAAATGAGTTGTTCAGTGATAATTAAAAATCGGTCGAAAAGAGACCTGTCACTATATTCTAACAAAATTTTAACTAATTCTGAAGGAGCATGCCCTCCGTCGACAATCTGTGCAACAACATGAGCAATGCGTATTTTTGGTCTGTGTTTGAGTGATTTTGCGATTCGTTTTTCAGTAGCAACCTCTACGAGCTTTCTAAAGAAATCAGTTGGCAAATGACCTAAATAAGCTTGTGAAGGAGGAAGTCCTTTGTGGGGGTCATGCCATTTCTTCATACCTTGTTTAAGATTAAGAGCGAGGCAGCGGCTTTCACCATATCTTTCCGCTTGAATTCTAAAAAAAAGTCTTTGACTTAAACTATATAGCCAATTGGATATTGCAGTCTCGTTTTTATTGATTTTTTCAACTTCACACAAGTTCTTTTGCAACACGTCTACTAGGGTTGGCATGATCTCTCTTAACATTGGTCTATCGACCATAAGGATAGGCTTCAGGGACTTTGATTGATCCCACTTGATACTTTGAAATTTAAATTGTTCTTCCGGATATATTTCTAAAATGTAGATGATAGCCTGAGGATCTTCTAAAACTTTGACAACAACGTCCCATTGAAGCAATTGAAAAAACATTGAAGCCGTTTCAAATACGAAAATGGCTTGATGTCCCTGATACGGGTTTAAGAAGGATTCATAATCAATTTTTTGAAGCGGTTCCATAAAAATGAGAGGCACAGTACCTTCGGCTAATACGATGGGTTCGACTTGTATGACATAAGAAAATTGGTGGCAAGGTAGCCCAGGGGATTCTCTTAGTTTATTTATGAAATGAGCTAATAAAGGTTTGCTTCGAATTAACCTTTTGCAGTTCTCGACGATGTGAAGTTTATGTTCAACGATTGATTTATAGAATTCTTGAACATCTTTAATGTCATTAATTTGAGATTCATTTGTGAAAGTGAAGTGGTTTGTAGAATCTGTTCAATTTTTAAAATGCTGATAAATTCTTGTGATATAATTTTGAGGCGTTCGTCAGCTTCTAAGACGGCAATTAAAGCTTCACGAGCAAATTGAGAGTCTAAATCACCCATAAATACGCAAGCATCAGCATAATTGATAAGGTGTTGAAAAGAAGGCACGTCTGATAAAAGCGTGTCGAAGATGATGTCAGGGTGGTTTAGAAGAGATTGGAATGCTTGAAGAAATTGACCGTTTTCATAGAAATCAGTAAATTGATAAAACAAGTCTGTATTCATAGCTAGCATGGGATTTAGGGGTAAATGCGCAGTTTGAATATTTTTTTTAATACATGTCAACTGCAATTGAAGCAGATTATTCCAATCATCCTTTTCACTTAATTTTTTTACAAATGTGAGCGTGATCTTCGGTATAAAGAACTAAAGAGCTTAAGGACTCTAAGACTCTCAGTGGTTAAAAAAGATGTGGGTATAAAAGCCTTCCGTGGTATGAAGCAGAGCTTACTAGCATCTCGGTCGTGGCTTGGGCTTGTTGGGGGGTTACGAAGGCTCGACATTAGAACATGCTTTTAACCTTTTAACTCAATCTTTTTTTTGAAAATTATACAGAAAAAAACAGGTTGAACTTTTTTTGTAGCTTACAACTGCGAAAGAGTTAACTCGAGTAAAGCAACGTGTGGAAAAGCTTACAGCGGTGGCTACGCGTTTTGGTGGCTTTCTGGCGCCCCTACCGGGGCGCACGTTTTGTCATGATCCGAACCCCGGGTTCCGCTATCGCTGCACCCCATACTTCTACCCACATCTTTTTCTTTACAAAAATAATTTTTTTTATTTTTATGGCAAAATTAGTTGATATATTCTAGAATACATTCTCAATACATCAA
>JACDDG010000235.1 GCA_013817115.1 Parachlamydiaceae bacterium
TGCCAAGATTGTTCATATTGAGGGTTATTCCTTAGTATTTCCTAATTTAGCACAACGTACCATCAAATATGCTAAAGCTGCAGGAGCAACTGTTTCGCTAGATCTTGCAAGCTTTGAAATAATTCATGCACGAAAAACTGAGTTCTTAGATCTTATAAAATCTGGAGTAGACATTTGCTTCGGAAATGAGGGAGAAATAAAAGCCCTTACGGAGCTTACAGCGCGGGAAGGATGCGAGTATCTTAAAGAAATTTGCCCTATTGTTGTAGCGACTATGGGGAAAAATGGTTGCTGGGTAGGTCATAAGGATGACATCATTTTCAGTCCTTCTATCTGTATTGAAAATCCTCTTGATACAACAGGCGCTGGGGATCTGTTTATAAGTGGATATCTTCATGGTTATCTGAAGGGGCACCCCTTGAATCTTTGTGCACATTACGGAGCCCTTGCTGGCTCTGCTGTCGTTCAAGTTGAAGGAGCACGCTTAAACGAATCACAATGGCAGTCTCTGCGAAAGCAGATGCTTAAAGTATAGCTTCCGCTATTACACGTCATTATAATGCCATGCATCGTAACCTCTAAACCTAGCCAAAGCACCAATAGAAATGTTTGCAATCGCAGAACGTAGCAGAAATTAAGCGCCTAGATCTTTAAAAAAACATTTTCCATTTTTTTTTATTAACTATTCAATTTCGTTACAGAATCACGACAAAACATATGGGTTTGAGCTTTAAGCAATCTTAACTCATCATCTATGATATCCCCATAAAATTCATTTGCAATTCTGTCAAGTTGAGCTTAACCAGTTTGTCTTTCTCTCTGCTCCATCTTGGATTCATTTTCCCATTAACCAGAATACAATCATCTCTGACATCGTTAAGGACACCATCAATATCGAGAAAAATGGCAAAACATGGCTTATCTGAAATCGGTAGTGAAGTTATCATTATTTCGCTTCTTAAAAATATTCGTATGGAATTTTACTATACATTGGTCAGTGACATCTTAAAGCGATCTGCGCACTTTGCAGGCCCGCAAGAAGCCCTTCTTCATAACGAAAATGTGGATGATTTTCTAACTCAGGAAAATCATTAGGCTGCAAAATATCATCGCTGGTAGCATTCGGGACAATGCGCCTTGCGAGCTGCAAAAGTGTCTTTTGCTGGCCATCAATCAATTCTTGCAAAAGCTGATCTAATTCACTCAACTCTTCACTTCTTTTATTTTCCATTTAACTTTTCCTTTTGTTGCCTTCTAAGCTGAAAAAAATCACGCATTAATGTCGACGCAAAGTCATTAAGCACTCCCGATTTGATTTCTATCGAATGTGTGGGATGTGCAGTTTGAAACAAATCCACCCAACTGCCGTTAGCTCCGTGACGAAGATCGGGGGCGCCCCAAACGAGCCTGGAAATGCGAGTCAAAAGCATTGCCCCGGCACACATACTGCATGGTTCGATCGTACAATAAAGCGTAGTGCCCAACAAGCGCCAATTTTCCATAGCTGCCTCCCCTGCTGTAATGCAAAGCATCTCCGCATGAGCTGTGGCATCGCTCAACATCTCCACCTGATTATAACCTCGCGAAATCACTTCTCCGTTGCGAACCAATACAGCGCCCACTGGCACCTCATCGGCACAAAAAGCCTTCCAGGCCTCTTTTAGGGCAAGCAACATAAATTTTTCGTCATCATTCGCTGGAACGATAGAAAATGGGAATGGATGGGTGGTTTTCTTCATGTGCATTTTTTACTTGATAATTGCTATGGTTTAATTAGAGTTAAGACAGCAAAAAAATACCAGATATACTACGAAAAAGCAATGGACAACAAAAAAATGAGTCATTTTCCGCTCAAACCATCAGAACATCCATTCTATGGTCAAGAAATTTATGCGGACTGTGAGCAAGAATAGATCGAAAAAATATTGCTAAATACAAAAATGAAATTGCAACGATCTCAAAAAAAAATTGTTACGAGCTGCAAATGGAAAGATATCACGGTCGGGTAAAGATTCTTTTTATCTCTACGTAAAGATTTTATGGAAAATTCCCCGATTACGTAGAAGTCATTCTAGACACAAAGGTTTAGAGATTAAAAAACTCTTTCACTTCATCCAAAACATGTCTTTGAGAAGGGCTAGCAGGTAAAAAAACGACGTAGGGCGTGAGCCCCATGATGATGATTTCATAAAAATTGGAGGAAGCTTGCTTTCTACAAATTTCATGAAATCACCATCATAGGGACTCACGCCCTACGTCAGGCACGGCTGGAGGGAAATGAAACTTAACCCTTGTTTTATAAATCACTATCTGCTATTCTTAACCTTAAGTATTGTAACAACGAAATAAAACGGGCACATCTAGGCTCTTAAATTGCGGGGGATCTCGAATGTCTCTAGACAAAGGCACCAAAGAAGAAATTACCAAGAAATTCCAACTCCACGAGAAGGATACTGGTTCGGCAGATGTGCAAATAGCCATCTTGACAGAGCGCATTGTTGAGCTCACAGAGCACCTCAAGCGAACACCAAAAGACCATAATTCACGTTTAGCATTGCTTAAACTTGTTGGTCAACGGCGCAGACTTTTGGATTATCTAAATTCAACCGACACAAAGCGGTACCAAGGGCTAATCAGCAAGCTAAAATTGCGCAGATAACCTGTCACATAGATGTTCGGAAGTGGCTTCATCTCATATTTGAAGCCACTTTCCATTTTAAAAGCGGAAGCTTTCCCCCCAAACCATCCTTCAAAATTTCATTGACATTTCTCTTAAGCCTCTGCTACATTCAACACAAGCCTTTATGGCGATCAATAAAACAAAGCCCAAATAGGAGCACCTAAAATACTATGCCACACGAAACTATTACAGTGACCGTTGGGGAACAAAAAATTATTTTTGAAACAGGAAAGATTGCACGTCAAGCGAATGGTGCTGTCATGGTGCGATGTGGCGAAACGCTGATTTTCAGCACCGCATGCGCAACATCAACGCCTGGAGAAACAACAGATTTTCTTCCTTTAAAAGTAGACTACCAAGAGCCTTTATCAGCTTCCGGAAAAACAAATAGCGGATTCATCAAACGTCAAGGCCGCCCTACAGAAAGAGAAATCCTAGTCTCGCGCCTAATCGACCGCCCTATACGACCCATGTTTGAAGAAGGCTATTTTTGCGAAGTTCAACTTCTATCATATGTATGGTCATATGACGGAGTTAACCTCCCTGACCCACTAGCTATCTGCGGATGTTCTGCCGCTCTCGTTCTTTCTGACATCCCTTTGATCAAACCTGTAGCGGGTGTACGCGTTGCACTTATCGACGGACAATTTATCTTAAATCCGACTGTAGCCCAGCAAAAAGTATCTAAACTTGACTTGTCACTAGCTGGTACAGAAGACGGCATCTTGATGATCGAAGGTTTCTGCGATTTCTTAACTGAAGAGCAGATCATCGAAGCGATTGATATCGGTCATGCCGGAATCAAGATTATCTGCGCAGCATTACTCGACTGGCAAAAGAAAATTGGAAAAGCCAAAAATCGCTCTTCACTACGTGTTCTTGCACCTGCAACCCTTGCTGCTGTCGACGCTATCGCTTCACCTTTGCTGCCTGAAGCGCTCCGAATTGTTGAAAAACAAAAAAGAGAAGAGGCTCTTAGCAATATCGATGCAACTGTGCTCGGTCAATTAGCTCCTAAGAGTGGAGAGGGTCAATTTAAAGAACTTGAAGTACGTGAAGCTATTAAAAAGGCTACAGCACGTCATATGCGTAAAATGATCGTCGACTCGAATGTTCGCAGCGACGGTCGAAACAGCACACAAATTCGCCCTATTGCAATCGAACAAAGTTTGTTGCCTCGTGCTCACGGTAGCACTCTTTTCACTAGAGGAGAAACTCAAGCAGTAGCTGTGTGTACTCTCGGTGGTGAAAGCATGGCTCAACGTTTTGAAGATCTCGAGGGTGAAAACGCAGCTCGTTTCTACTTACATTATTTCTTCCCTCCATATTCTGTCGGAGAAGTAGGACGAGTGGGTGCGCCTGGTCGTCGTGAACTGGGGCATGGGAAACTTGCAGAACGCGCTTTAGCGGCTGTGATTCCACCAAAAGATAAATTCCCGTACACTATCCGCATTGAATCTAACATTACAGAATCTAATGGTTCTTCTTCAATGGCGTCAGTCTGCGGTGGATGCTTGGCTTTAATGGATGCCGGAGTTCCAATCGAGCGGCCTGTGGCCGGTATAGCTATGGGACTTATCCATGAAGGCACCCATTACAAAGTACTATCGGATATCTTAGGAATAGAAGATTATCTTGGCGATATGGATTTCAAAGTTACAGGGGATGACGTAGGGATCACTGCATTCCAAATGGACATCAAGATCGAAGGAATCCCTCCCGAAATCATGAAAGTGGCCCTAGCGCAAGCAAAAGAAGGTCGTATTCACATTTTAAATGAAATGCTGAAGGCATGCCCGCGCTATCGCGATCAGATGTCTATTCATGCTCCTAGAATTGAAACAATGCGCATTAGATCAAGCATGATCGCTAAGGTTATTGGACCCGGTGGTAAACAAATTCGTGCAATTACTGAAGAAACCGGAGTTAAAATCGATATCGATGACACTGGCTTAATCAGTATTTCCTCTTCAAATGCCAAATCAATCGAAAAAGCAATGAATATCATCGAAGGGTTAACTGCAGAAATCGAAATCGGCCGAGTCTACAAAGGCAAAGTCATAGCGATTAAGCCATTTGGTATGTTTGTAGAAGTTCTTCCAGGAAAAGAAGGTCTCTGCCATATTTCAGAATTTGATCATGCACATATCGAAAACCTTGATG
>JACDDG010000236.1 GCA_013817115.1 Parachlamydiaceae bacterium
TGAGGAAACAATCGACCGGAGAGCCGTATGCGCTAGTACCGCCCGTGCGGTTCGGAGGGAGGGGTGGTGAAAGCCATTCCTACCTCTATTATTACTGTCCAGTTTTATTTGGATGTTACGACGAAACTTAATATCGGAAATCGGAATTATTTGCTGTATTTTCCGAATGCTAAAATCGCAATTGAGGCTTTCGAGGAGGTCATGTGCAGAATCAACATCGGTTGGCGGAACAAATTCCCAAATCCCACAAAAATTTAATCAAAATTTCGGCCACATTTTATGACTTTTTCCAATGATTTTTCAGCACTTTTTGCAATTACCCCACTTCCCACAATGCCTTTAAAGAATAATTATTTATGTATATCTTTTATCTTCTTCTTCTTGCGCTGTGGACTTGTTCAGAAATGCCAAAATTTGTCTCTTAACAATAATGTTCACAACCTGTTTATAGATTGTAAACATCTGGGAGGTTATAAACGACCGGACGGTTACGAACAAAATTACAGACAGGATATGATAGAGATGTGGGTAAGTTATGAACATTGAATAAAATTAGCTTGTTGAGTAACCTCAGTTTGATTTAAATATCTTGCAGGAATTTTTTATGCAGCGAATTTGTCCACTGAATGAAGCAAAATCCCTCTTTTTATCAACGAGTATTGACGAACCAATCAATTGTCTTCCACCCGAATGTTTCGCATGTATATTTCACCATTTAAATACTATCAATCTTGCTGGTTTATTAGCCTCTGTTTTAGTAAATAAAAAATGGCAGAAAAATATAATCTATAATTCAGATAAATCGGATGATTTGAAATCAAAAATCGACGAAGTTCATAAATTGTTTTTGGGACCTCAACAATGGGCGAAATTTTATGGAATAAAATTTTGTTCAGATGAAGAGATTCAAAAAGCATTTTCAATTTTACCACGTGATATTTTTGAAACTCTCAATTCAAAATGCAGTGTATTTCCGACTAGTGAAAAGTTAGTAAAAGAAACCCATACCCTTGTGTATGTTTCAAAATTGATTAATGGAAGAAAAATTACGCTAACAAATTTAGGTAAACTGGCAATTAGAAAGCTGCCCCTAGACAAATCAAAAGTGGTGTTTGATAATATTTCCAGCTATTATCCTGGTATGGAAAGGAAAAAACTAGAAGGGTATAAGTACATTAGAGCAGATGTTGTCGCAGTTTTAGATAAATCACTTGATCAGCCCCACTGGGTACTACTGCCAATAGATCTTCTTGAAGGCAGTAGGGGTCGATGTTATGAGGCTCAGAAAAAAATGGTTCAAGAATTATCAAAAAAGTCCGGATTTTCTTACACTGTTCCTAAAACTATAGATGCTGTGGCATCTATTATTGGACATTTTTTAAGATCCAAAGAATATTTATTTGGATTAGCTACTTATATCCGTTGTCAACATAATATCGACAGGCACCAAGTGGCTGTTGGAAATTTTAAAGAAGAAGGCCTCTGTGTGAATTCATCTCCAGATAGCAATGATATTGGAATTGCACCTTGTATTATTTTTCAAGAAAAACGATGGTAATTTATACCGAAGTTTGGACTTTTGGCTTTGAGAAAGCCCCGGGATTAAGCGATCAAAAACAACCCCATATTATAATATTGGGCCGTCTGATCGCTTAATAGCGGGAGCTTTCTCAAAGACAAAAACCAAAATTTGAATGCTCTTCGGCATAACATTTTGCAATATATTATGCTTGCGAGGAATTATGTTTGAAGTTGTTATTATATTTATTTGTCTAATTATCAATGCTCTTTTAGCGGGCTCGGAAACAGCGTTCATTGCTGTAAGCAAACCAACTTTACGAGAGCTTGTTAAACAGGGAGATCTAAAAGCAAAGCAACTTTTATTACTTAGGGAAAATCCAGAAAGAACTCTCTCAGTTATACAGGTAGGAATTACATTTGTCGGAGCATTCGCCGCGGCAATTGGTGGAGCAGGAGCAGAAGAAATGATTTCACCATGGATAATTACGACATTTAATTTAAATGAATTTTTTGCGGAAATTCTTTCTCTTATCATCGTTGTTGCTCCTCTAACATACATAAGCGTCGTTATTGGTGAGCTGGTTCCTAAAACACTTGCTCTTCGAAGGCCTTTATTCATAGCATCTGTAGCAGCTCCATGGTTGCAAAAAATTAGTGTGCTTATTTCACCAGTGATAACGCTTTTTGAATGGTCAACAAAAAAGATTTTAGGTTCTTTTCCTCAAAAGCATGTGATACCTGAAGAACATACTCATGAAAGCCCTTCAGTTGAGTTAAACGTCTTATCAGCTCCGAACAGACAATATGTTTTGAACATCCTTAAAATAGAGAAAACAACTTTAAAAGAAATCTTTGTAAGTTGGGCTGAAGTCATTTATGTAGAAGATCATCTGTCTCAGGAACAAATTGAGAATACAATTATTTCATCAGGCCATACCCGTTTACCTGTTGTCAGTAATAGTGAAATAATTGGCATTCTTAATGCTAAAGAATTTTTGGCTTTTCAAAAGACCGGTCAAACAAATTGGCAATCTTTATTGCGACGAGCTTATAAGATTGATCTAAATATTCCTATCCTTTCAGCTTTAAGACTAATGCAAGAAAAAAGAATACATATGGCGATCGTTTACAAGGATAAAAATAAGATTGGAATTGTGACTATGGAAGCAATTTTTGAAGAAATTGTAGGAGACATTTATGACGAAGACGACGACGGAAGTCTAAAACGTATTCTCAGTTCTGCTTCATTTAAGGGAAAACATATAAAAAGAAATTATTGATCTGAACAAGATATCTATATATCCAAGAGCGTTCAAAATTTGAACGCACTTCGGTATAGTGTGTTTTCCAAAGTAAAAGGGACTTTCCTCATTTCCCACAACGCCTTTAAAGAATAATCATTTATGTATATCTTTTATCTTCTTCTTCTTGTGCTGTGGGCTTGTTCGCAAATAGCAGAATTTATCTCCTGAAAATAGTGTTCGTAACCTGTTTATAGACTGTAAACAGGTCAGCACTTACTGACAACCGATCGGTTGCGAACAAAATCGCGAACACAAAAAATCTGAGATATGAGCGACTTATGAACAAGAAAAACACCTTGTTCACGCATCAATTCATTGTTATGATTGCAGCACAAATAGTTAGACCACATGATCCCTGTGCGTGGCGAAGGATTTCACATGATACCAATCTGCCGCGTTCAGCTCCTCGGCAATAGCTTAGGCTATTACCTCGTCGCTGATCGCAGCATCTTGGTATCATGTGAAATCCTTCGCCTACGCATAGGGGTCATGTGGTCTGAAAAGTCTGCAGAAAATGAAATCTAAAGAATCGATAAAAAATGGAAAGATGATGGATCCAAAATTTGATGAGATAGCTCTTAAAGACTGGTTTAATAAGCAAAAGCGCTCGCTCCCGTGGCGAAACAATCCCTCGCCTTATGCTGTTTGGGTATCAGAAGTGATGCTTCAGCAAACCCAAGTAGCTGTAGTGATCCCTTATTTTCAACGATGGATGCAGCTCTTTCCAACAATCGAAGCTTTAGCCACGGCTCCATTAGACGAAGTCATCAAAGCCTGGGAGGGATTAGGATATTACTCACGGGCGCGAAACTTACATGCTGGGGCGAGCGTGGTCTTAAGCCATTACGACGGCAAATTGCCCATTGAGGCGTCGGAGTTGGCTAAAGTTAAGGGTATTGGTCCTTACACAGTCGGAGCGATCCGCAGTTTTGCCTTTCACCAGAAAGCAGCAGCAGTTGATGGTAACGTGATGCGAGTTCTTGCCCGTTATTATAATATTGAAGAAGATATATGCCAGCCTAAAACCCTGAAAAAAATTTGGTATTTAGCAGAAGAAATTCTTCCCGAAAATGAATCGTGGGTTTTAACCGAGGGTTTAATCGAACTTGGGGCTACAGTTTGTACTAAAAAACCTAAGTGTTTGCATTGCCCGCTTAAGAAAACTTGTCAAGGGTATATTCAAGGAACCACTGATGAACTTCCGTATAAATCGATCAAAATGAAAACTGAAAAATTGTATCGAGCAGTGGCAGTTGTGCGAAATTCAGCTGGAAAAATTCTTGTTAAGCATGTCCAAACTGGCAAAGTGATGTCTGGGTTGCACGAATTTCCTTATTTTGAGTCTCCTTCAGACGGTATAGACTCAGAAGAATTAGTAAATCAAATTAAAGAACAACTTGGCCTAAAAGTCTTGTGGAAAGGGGGTTTACCCAAAATTCAACATAGCTTTACGAGATTTCAAGTCAGTTTGTTTCCACATAATTTTCATTGTCGGGATGAGTGTGAGGTTTCGGATTTTCAATGGATGTCGGCAGAGGATATGAAGAAAATTGCATTTTCCTCAGGACATCGCCGTTTATATGAAATGATAAAAAATAAGTGCATTTTCTAATTTTTTTCCTTTATTCTAATTAAACATTATGCAAACTGAGGATAATTCAAAAATGGAGGATTATATGCTTTATTACGCACTCGTTTTTCTAGTTATTGCTTTGGTTGCAGGACTTATGGGTTTTGGTGGTGTGGCAGGTACAGCTACTGAAATTGCTAAGGTTCTATTTTTTATCTTTTTGATTCTTTTTTTGATTTCAGGTTTTCGCCATATTCGTAGATAAAGTTTTATTTTAAACACAGAATAAATTGCAAAGCTGTGACATGAGGAGAGAGAATTTGTCAAACCCTTATGCTTAAACCGAAGAGCGTTCAAATTTTGGATTTTTATCGCGGGAGCTTTCTCTTTGCCAAAATCCAAAATTTGAACGCTCTTCGGTATATAACTACGGAACGAAGGCCCAGA
>JACDDG010000237.1 GCA_013817115.1 Parachlamydiaceae bacterium
AGAATATATCAACTAATTTTGCCATAAAAATAAAAAAAATTATTTTTGTAAAGAAAAAGATGTGGGTAGAAGTATGGGGTGCAGCGATAGCGGAACCCGGGGTTTGGATCATGACAAAACGTGCGCCCCGGTAGGGGCGCCAGAAAGCCGCCTAAGTGCGTAGCCACAATTGTTAGCCCTTCAATCGTTGCTTGATGCGAGTTATGCTGTTTCGCTGCTATAAGCTACAAAAGGAATTGGGGTCTGTCTTTTTTGCAAAATTTTTTAAAATAACATTAAGTGAAAAGCATGAATGCGGTGCTGTATTAAATTAATTTACTACCACGGACATCACAGAGAATACAAAGAACATAGAGAGAACAAAAAGGCATTCTTAAGCACATTTCAGAAGCCAATATATTTAACTACTCAAAGCCTTTTCTTCTCTCTGTGATTTCTTTGATCTCTGTGGTTGTAAAAAAAAATAATATAGCGTCAAGCACTTTAGTAAGCAAAACTCGGCAGGTAATTACACTGCTTCGCAGTATTCATTTTTTCAACATACGTCAACTTACTACATCCTTAGGGGAGACCGTCTCGTCTCCTAAATTTTATCTCCGTAGTCGATTATCGTGATAGCCAATTTTTCCACATCTCCGGCCTCCTCGTTAGGTTGCAGATGAAAGTACATGAAATTTGTCCTCTCTGCAGTAGTGTGCCACGCGAAGGAAGGAGAGTAAGGCTTTATAATGCTTATCCAAGGTAGATCGGTTGAGTTACTGCATTTTTTTGTTTCAAGGTCAAAGGTAACCACATTGTGGTGGCTATTTTTTTTACTATAATAAAAAATAAACACTTTTCCGCTATTGCAATACAATTCGACAATTTCTGTTGCAGGGCTGCTTAATGGAATATTTTCTACAATTTCTTCGATTTCATAACTATTTTCTAGGACTCTTAAACGTTTTAAATTAAAATCTTTAAGTTTACAAATAATAAAATTTTTACCTTCACGTCCAATGTATGATGATGTTGGAAATGTGATCAACGAGACCCACTTCAGTTCTTCATTTTCAAGAGGGAATTTTGAAGTGGGAGAAAGGCAAAGTGTTCTCAATTGTAAATTCATTCCGATTACAGATAAAAGGCTTATTCGATTTTCTGAAAGGAAAAAACGGCTAACATGGTTTTTTACGCGTTCATTTTTTAAATCATCAGTAGAAGTTAGTGAAAGTCTATCAGGATTCTTTGCAAACCGATCAGAAATAAAAATTTCGCGTGTGTTGAATCGTAAAAGGCAACTTCCGTGATCACCTTGTTGCAGGATAAATATGAATTCACCAAACATTTCAATTTGCTTGACCATACCAAGATTTTCAAGCAGAGTTAAAATTTTTCCATTATGTCTGATAAAGATTTTAACATTTCTATCGCCCTCATTGATGGCCATTAAATCATCAGTTTGAGCAATAAAGGGATAACACATTTTCCCGGGAGCAATAACTTCTCCCTCCAATTGTAGCTCTTGTTTTGATGTTGAAAAATCTGATTCAATTTGAACTCGCGAAAGTTTTTCGCTTCTATAATCATAATTCATTAGTTCAATACGGTCGTTTTTTTTGACAGATTGAAATTTGCTTCCGGTAATAAATCCATTATGATGTTGTGGAGTATCATCTATCCAGTTTCTTAACACTTTAAATCCATGTTTTAAAAAGGTATTCCAATCTAATACATCTTGGGGGAAATTACATGAGCCAAAAGTTTTAGCCCAAATGGCTTGGGTAAACATTGCAATGCTGTATTCTGAATTCATCGTATCGTTTAGTCTTTTTGAAACACTTCTGAGTGTATTATAGTCTTGAATAGCCTCTAGACTCTGAGTTTTTGTAGGGTGGTTTGGCACAATACTCGAACAGACCCCAGCCAGTAATTCTCGACTCCATGATTCAATGTTCATGTTTGATCTCCGTGTACATCGAAGTTTAATGGCAATATTTCCCGCGCGCAGTATCACCATCATTTTTGTTTGATAGTGTTCTATTTACTACACATCTTCTTTTCCAAATTTGGCGTCAAGTTTGTTCTAAGCTCAAAAAAGAGGGCAAAAAAATAAAAAGATGTTATCGTAATGAGCATTACGGTAATGGGGGTTGCGCTATGGATTTTTACGGAAGAGAGCAAGAGTTAGCATTGCTTGAAAAGATTTGGAATACGGTAGAAAAGAAAGCTAGGATGGTTGTCATAACAGGAAGGAGGCGAATTGGAAAAACGTTGCTTTCTCTGGTGTATTCAAAGGGCAAGCTGCATCTCTATCTATTTATCTCAAAAAAATATGAAATTTTACTTTGCCAAGAATTTGTCAAACAAATTAAAGGGGTTTTTAATGTCCCTGTTATTGGTGAAGAACTAAAGACCTTTCGAGAGGTTTTTACTCTTCTTCTTGAAATAGGTAAAACACTTCCGTTTATTTTAATCATTGATGAAATACAAGAGTTTTTAAATATAAATTCTTCCATTTTCTCTGACATTCAAGAGCTCTGGGATCGCTATCTTAGTGAGAGCAAAATTCAATTAATTATGATGGGATCGATTTATTCATTGATGTATAGGATCTTTGAAGATTCTAAAGAGCCGTTATTTGGCCGCGCCGATAGAATTATTCAGCTGAAACCATTTACCATTGCACAGCTTAAGTCGATTCTAGAAATAAATGGTCGTGGAAATGAAGCCAATGTCTTATTTAATTATTACCTTCTTACAGGTGGAGTGCCTAAGTATGTTGAGCAGTTTCTAACGGAAGGTGTATTTGAAGAAAATGCAATCTTGGCAACCATTTGTACATTTTTCAATACCAAAACCACACCCATTAATAACTTGCCTCACGGATTCTAACGTGATTGTAAAAGAGTTGTCCAATTTGTAATTTTTTGTAATCTCACTCTTTCTATCTTTTGGTATAAACCCTAATGCTGCTTCACTTTTACCCTCATTATCATAAAGATAGCAGGCGCCATACTCTTGAAGCATTATTAAAATTTCAGAGGGATAATTTTCCTGTTTTTTCCATGATTTTGCTGCTAAAGTCAACGGTAATTGCCCCCATATATTTGTCCCGTTTACTGGCATAACATCCGTTTTGAGGATTTCTTTTACTTGATTAAGATTGCCTTGTTCAATAGCTTGATGAAGAGGATTTTTATCAAGTATCGCTTTTAAACTGTTACTTTTTGAGAAACTACGCTTTTGAATATTTGCATAGTCATATTTGATTTTAAAGGGTTGGCGAAAGCCAACAGATAGCGAAATGCACATGGTTTTAACCTAATGTTTACATCGTTTTGATTCATTTTGCATGAAATTACTTTCCACAATTTTGCTTTAATCAATGCGTACTTCTCTTCCCAATTAATCTGATTAAATAAGGTCATAAACTCGTCATACTTAGTGCTTTGTGGCATTTTTGAAGTGTCAATAATCTGCTGTGTGCAATGTGCAAGATTAATTTTGTATTTTAGTTCCCATTGGTCATCCAATACATCATTAATCTCATCAAAGTTCATATTTTTTCTTTCGACAACCGGTAAATTACATTCAGCTAAAGAAGTTCCCCCCAGATTGAACGTCCTTCGAATAAAGCCATCTACTTTTTCATTGATGAAATTAGTTGAGCAAGGTATAAAATTTTTCGCGAAAGAAACTACTGAATAAACGCGAGTAATAAGATTTCCTCCCAAAAACAACCCTAGGGTGTTAATATGAGGTAAAATCTTCTCTATGTAGTAACGCATTTTTTGAGGAACGTAGCCTCGTCTATCAATGGCTTCATAGGCAGCGGCTGCAAATATCGCTCCACCAAAGACGTGGCTTCCCATTGCAATTAAGGCAATACTAAACACAAGCATGCCTATTCGGGTCACATCTCCTGTGTGCTTTGCTAAAAAATTCATGACCTTGACTGTTCGAGATCCCAACGTATTTGGAAAAAGATAACCGAACCGAGTTGCATCAACGATTTTTTTTAACTCAAGATAGGCGCCATGGTTAACGACCGCAGCAACAAGTAGCACAGGAAAACTTAAAAGCGAAATAACCGTTCCCAAGACCTTTACAGAGCGCTGTCCAATCCCCGTCAACCCTATTTCAGCTATCTTGCTTACGAGGCTAGTCAGGACACAGACTTGAGCTATTTGAAAGGGAAATGACAAAAATAACTTTTGCCTTGTTTAATCTCATCTTCTTTTTGCTTACTTTCTACAAATGTATAACCAAGTCCCCAACCAGCCAATCCTTCTTTAAGAACAGTTACATCACTAAAATTACCAGACATATCATTTCCTCCAATTAAAAAATTATTTACAGCATTAAACCTAGGAAACGGCAAGTAAAGTGAGTTTTGAAGACTAACACTTTAATTCATAAAAACTTACAGAAATATCAAGATCTTGCCCTGATAAATCTTTTAGCTTGCCGTTGCTAAGTTGAAGTTTGCCGATTCAAACTAACGCAAAATTAAATAAAGCAGTATGCATGACTTTACAGATCTATAAATTTTATTGCAAGTGAAAAACATAATAAACAGCTATTTGACAGCAATTGTGGGCGAATAGAAAAGAGGGCCCAAAAGCGAGAGAAAATCATATAAAAGAGAATTAAAAAAAAGATTATTCCCAAGTGCCCTTAAAACTATTTTTGAGAGGCATAAAAAAATCCTTTGTGTATAAAGAATGTTTGAAGGAAAAACATCACACACAAAGGATTACTCTTATGATACACCAAATCCCACAGACATGCCAATCAAAAACTTGCTCGTCATCTTGTGCTTCTTGTGCTCCCCA
>JACDDG010000238.1 GCA_013817115.1 Parachlamydiaceae bacterium
GCTTAATCTCGGGAGCTTTCTCTTTGCCAAAAACCAAAATTTGAACGCACTTCGGTTTACACCCCCAAGTGCTTCAATTAATCCTGTAGGGAATAAATCTGTTTTAGGTCTTAATTTTTTTACGAAAAAATTTTCTTTTGCCACTTCATAACCTTCAATTTTTTCGAACAGTTTGTTCCAAAGCTTGGAAACTGTTCGCAGTTTTTAAGCGATTCAAAATCATTGACTTGAGATAAAAAATTTTAATCAATTTCGACTAGTGCAGCATTATTAAAAAAGCTGGAGTTGCTAGTTAGCAATGTGCTTGAAGATCATGGAGGAACACATTTGGAATGACGTGCTACAATTTGCTGCTGCGCGTGCTTAACCGTATCGACGGACATTAAATCACGAATAGGAATTGATTATAATCGTCTCACCGCTTATCATCTTTAGAAAAATGAAAACGTAAAAGTAAGTGTAGGAGTAAGCATGTATAATCCATGTGGATGTAACAGTGGAAAAAAATTTAAATTCTGTTGCCACCAAATGTGCCAACTCAACAAAACATCAACCTAAGGGGCATAGCAAAGTGTCAAAAGTGGCTGCCAAATGGCCTATCTTTAAATGTTGGCATGTATTTGATCCTTTTAAGAAAGAAAAAGTTATGGTTTTTGTTATTAGAAAGATGCCGAATGAAAAGTTATTTCCGCTTTTTATTTGTTAGACATGATGTGCTTGGGTGTTAAAGACGCTACTTGGTCTGCTGAATTTGAAGAGCAACTTACAGCGAGATTAAATACTCTTCCTGGTTATTCAATGATGAATTTTGAAGATATCTCCTATCAAGATGCGCGAAGCTTAGTTCTAGGAGCTTATGATTTTGCAGATGAGAATGGTTTTTTACCTCATGAGGATTGGCACAAGACTAAAGGTTTTGTGGAATGGAGTCCTCCTTACGAGAAGAAATTTACTTTTGGAAAAAATGGTGATAGTGAAAGCGTAGCGTTTATATCCCTGGACCATTTGACCAAGGCTTTGAAATAGAAAATGGCAGGTTGAAGCGCAACTATTTACCTTAAGATTAATACGATTAATACGATTATTATGATTAAAAACAAAGGCAATAAGCATGTTCGTCTACTCAAATAAAATCTACAGATACATCAAAGAAATCAAATTGGCTATCCGCGAGATCTTAACGAATGAGATCAAAGTAAGGATCAACGGAGAGCGTTTTTTTGATTCAAATCAACGAAATAGCTACCCAATTTCGGTCGTCATCTACAATGATTCGAGAAAGTTAGGGTATTTTGATCCTGAGTTTTATCAACTAGGTTTTCATGAATGTCTTATGCAGGGGAGTCGAGAGCAACTGCACAATGTCGTTAGGCATGAGCTTGCTCATTATATGGTATTTATTAATAACAATAGCTCTCAATTTCATGGTCATCCTCATTCTCCTGAATTTAGAGCGTTTTGTATGCGTATGGAGTGGGGGCCGGAAGTTTATAGCGCAACAATGCATCTAGAGGAGTCGCAGTCATTTCTTGAACAAGAGCAGAGCAGTGTCTTTAGAAAAGTTCAGAAGTTAATGGCTTTGTCAGGCAGCAGCAATCAGAACGAAGCTGAGCAGGCAATGATCAAATCACAACAGCTCCTTTTAAAGCACAATATTGAGTCCACATTCTTAACTGACGATGGTGACGAAAAAATATTTCTTAAGCGAATCATGAAACAGAAGAGAATAAATGCAAAAATGCAGGCTATTGCCAAAATTTTGGAAACATATTTTGTAAATATTGTCTTCTCAAGATCTCAAGGTTTTATATATCTTGAAATTTTGGGCAGTGCCGTCAATCTAGAAATTGCTGAATATGTAGCTGACTTCCTCCACACCGAGTTAGAAAACCTGTGGAGTTTTGCTCAGTTTAAGCATACTCAATTGAAAGGTGCGACAGCAAAAAACTCTTTCTTCTTAGGGATTGCCAGAGGGTATTGTGATAAAATTAATTTTCTCAAAAAAGAATATGTTGCTGAAACCAAAAATGCTTTGATGATCATTGAAAAGAAACTTATGGATGCGGCTGATAAAGTTTATTCTCGTTTGAAGCAGACTAGAAGTCATGCTAACTTTTGTCCAACATCATCTGCTCTTGGAGAAAAAATGGGAAGAGAACTTCAAATTAATTCAGCCATAAATTCCTCAAAAAATTCGAGTGCCTTAATCTCTTATAGTGGAGCTTAATGTAATGGTTGAAAAAATAGGAATTTATGGTGGGAGTTTTAATCCAATTCACTTTGGACACATTCATTTGGCTATCGACATGTTGGAAATGCGGAACTTAGAAAAAATTTTATTTTGCCCTGCCGCATTGAATCCTCATAAAATGGAATCCAAAGAATTAGTTGCTTCAGAACATAGATTGGCAATGCTCAAGCTAGCAATTATGGACATCCCTCAGTTTTCCATTCTTGAAAGTGAGCTGAAACGTCCTAGTCCTTCATATACCATTGATACTATTAATGAGCTCTTAGCAAATGATGAGCCCTTTGTAAACGAGAGTCATGATGACCAAAAACAAAAAAACCATTATTTCCTGATAGTTGGGGATGACACAGTTGAAAATTTTCATCATTGGCATAAAGCCCATGAACTCATTGAAAAAGTAGAAGTCCTCGTAGGAGTGCGATCCGAAAAATGTTTTGATGCCATGACAAATCTAGATCCGTTGATCGATGAAGCACTAAAGGTCGGACGCACTCTGACAAGAATTTTTGAAGTCAGCAGTACAGAGATCCGCAATCGGATTGCTGCAGAAAAATATTGCGGTCATCTCGTTCCAGCAAAAGTATTGGACTATATCTATCGAAATCGTTTATACTGTTGAACGAGAGTTAATTGCTAGTCCCCATATTGTGGTTTCCAAAAAAATTTAGATTTTGAGAGTTCCGTGAATAAAAAAAATGAATCCTTGCTGCTTCTCGATGCGATAAGTCAAGCGATCTTTGATAAAAAAGGTGCGAACATCATTACAATTGATGTGCGTGGTATTTCAACAATGACTGATTTCTACGTTATTGCTGAAGGCAACGTTGAGCGCCATGTAAAAGCTATCCATAATTCTGTTTGTGATGCTATGGAAAAAAATGGCCGACGTCCGCTTTTCATTGAAGGGGTGCGCGAAAGTGATTGGGTAGTTATCGATTTCGGTGATGTTGTCATTCATTTGTTAATTCCAGAAATGCGTGAAAGATATGCTTTAGAAAACTTGTGGAAGGATGGAAAAATTGTCGATGTAAATATTGTCGTCGATAATAAAATCCCTTCCCAGGCGACATCAATTTGAATTGAAGGATCCTATGAAAAAACGAGTTGTTATTACTGGAATTGGAGTCGTTTCTTGCTTTGGCAATGATGTCGATCTCTTTTACGATAATTTATTGGCGGGGAAAAGTGGTGTAGTGCCTCTTACCAAATTCCCTTGTGATGACTATCCCACGCGCTTTGCCGCAACCATTGATGATTTTGATTCTGGCGATTACATTGACAAAAAGCAGGCCAGACGCATCGATCCTTTTATTGCTTATGCTGTTGTCGCCGGAAAAAAAGCTTTAGAATGTGCCAACTTAGGTGGTGAATCGTTAAATGGTCTTAATAAGCAAAGATGTGGTGTTCTCGTTGGTTCAGGCATGGGCGGCATGGACGTTTTTGCAGAAGGGGTGCAAACTCTTTTAGAAAAAGGGAATCGCAGAGTGACTCCTTTTTTAGTTCCTTATATCATCACTAATATGGCTGGCGGACTTTTAGCTATCGACATCGGCTTCATGGGGCCTTGCTACTCGATTTCGACCGCTTGTGCAACAGCAAACAACGCAATTATCGCAGCTGCGAATCATATCCGCAATGGTGATGCTGATTTAATGGTCGCCGGAGGTTCAGAAGCTGCTGTTACTCCTCTAGGAGTTGCTGGTTTCTGTGCATGTAAAGCGATGTCTCAACGTAATGATGCCCCAGAACAAGCTTCACGCCCTTGGGATAAAAATCGAGATGGTTTTGTGATTGGTGAAGGTGCTGGAGTACTTATTCTTGAATCACTTGAGCATGCGTTAGCGCGAAATGCTACAATTCTTGCTGAATATTTGGGTGGTGGAATTTCTTGTGATGCTTATCATATGACAGAACCTCGACAAGATGGTGCAGGTGTTGCTTTATGTTTAGCGAATGCTCTTGCCGATGCAGGTGTCAGTGCAGATAAAGTTAATTATATTAACGCGCATGCTACTTCAACCCCTGCCGGAGATATGGCTGAAATTAACGCCCTTAAAAAGATCTTCACGAACCGCAGTCATATTGCAATTAACGCAACCAAGTCGATGATTGGACATTGTTTAGGTGCGGCAGGTGGTATGGAAGCTGTAGCTACAATTAAAGCTATCTTGACGGGGCGAATTCATCCGACAATTAATTTAGAAAATCCTGAAGAGGACGCTTTGGAATTCCATGTTCCTACTGTTGCCGAAGATTACAAGATTGACATAGCCCTTTCCAATTCGTTTGGTTTTGGAGGGCATAACGCCAGCCTAGTTATCGGCCGTTACAAACCTTAGCGCACTTATGCTCACTTGCATCAAGCTTGCTCCAAAATAGTGTGTGTGTTGTTTGGTCGCTTTCTCGCGCCCCTACCGGGGCGCACATTCTTTTTCATCGTACCCCGGGTTCCGCTATCGCTGCACCCGGGGCTATTAACAGTTCCCCCTACCGGGGGATAGAACATCGTTGATAAAATGCTAAATTGAAAGCAAGGAACTGCCATTCATATCCCTAT
>JACDDG010000239.1 GCA_013817115.1 Parachlamydiaceae bacterium
GAAGTGACCCCATATTTCAAATATTGGGTCACTTCCGATCGTTCAACCGCGGGAGCTTTCGCGCGCAAAAAACCTCAATTTGTGCCCGCGCGCAGTATATAATTAAAATGATTCAACAAGAAAAAATCCTCTGTTCTGTGGAACAAAGTCATTTTACATTTTATGAACATTGTTGGTGGGCGCCTAAATGCGATCCTAACGAAGTGTTAAGGCATCTTTTCTGGGAAACAATAGATGCTTAACAAATTTTCGCAACCTCATTTTCTCTTCTTTCTCCACTCTTTTTTAATTGACAAACCTCTTAAAATGCCTTATTCTAACCCTTATATTTCTTTCTTTCATCTTTCCGGAAACCTTTGCAATGCACATTATTGCCGGTAAATTTAAAAATCGCATTCTAAATGCACCAAAAAGCGCATTAACGCGTCCTACTTCCTCACGCTTAAGAGAAACTCTATTTAACATTTGTCAAGGCAAAGTTGAGGATGCACATTTTCTCGACCTTTTTGCCGGTTCCGGAGCCATCGGCTTGGAGGCTCTTAGCCGAGGAGCAAAAAAATCCACTTTAGTTGATAGCAGCAGAGAAAGCACCCTTTGCATAGCTCAAAACATTGAAAAACTACAAGTACAAGCTTGTACGACAGTCATGTGTTGTGATGTTTTTTTGGCGGTGAAGAAATTAATTAAAAGCGGTGTGCAATTTGATCTTATCTATGCCGATCCTCCCTATCAAGAAAAAGGCATGTTTGATGGTCAATTACGCTCCTACAGCCAACAACTTTTGATAATTCTAGATGAATATTCTCTGCTAAAAGAAAATGGCTTATTTTTTATTGAGGATGTTCCGTCGGAATCGACAGAAAAATTAGACTTGCAATCCCTTCATTTAGTGACTTCGCGACGTGCCGGTAAAGCTCACCTAAATGAGTATAGAAAATCTTTCCCAATCCTTAATGTAGAAGGTTAAATGGATCTGTTTAATTCGATAAAAAAGATTCCTCAAGGGCAATTGCTCGGCTGCCTGGTGTTAATAGGCTTGCTTCCAGTGCTTGTGACAGCCTATCTGTTTTGGTCTGATTTGGACTACATTAATTCATTTGAGTATAATCTCGAAAATGTCGAAGAATTAGCGATGAGGGTCGAAAAAAAGCAAATTTCCAACAAAGCCACTCTTAATGAACATCGCAATGCTGACCATTTTTATATCGATAAGCAGTTGGAAACATTAACTTTTCTAGAGCCTGAGGTGGAAAGCTTAAAAAAAACAGCTGAGAATCCTCATTTCATCGAAGATGAGCCTACACGTAAGCGTTTAAACTTTTTGACAGGAAAGCAAAATCACTTAACATTTTCAGAAAGCAACGTTCAATCGACACCTTTTTTTCAAGAAGTTACCGAAACTCTTCTATATCCTGTTGAAATCAATTTGCAAGACTTGCAGAAAATTTTGACTGTTGTGGAGGGGCGTGATCTCGGGGTATTTAAAACTCCTGATGGACGACCTCAGCTACTTATTTTGGACTTCAAAATTGAGAAAAAAAATATTCGCGAAGAAAATCAGGTCTTTGATCTCAATATGAAATTATTAAAGCGAGAATATCCGTGAAATTTTTTACCCTCCCTCTTTCCTTACTCATTTTAATTCTAACGACCAATTGCGTATCTAATCGTGTCTCAGAAATCAATCTAGCAAGTATTAGCATCGTCGACGCAAATGGCACATCAGAAATCATTAGCAATGAAGAACGACTCAGGCAGTACCAAGATGTCAATTTCTTGGTTTCACAACCCTATAAAAAAGTGTTGAGAGTATTTAAACGTGATATCTCTGGTAGTATTACTGCGACTATCACGACTTACCATGCTAATGGTGAACTCAAGCAATACCTCGATGTTGTGAATGGGCGTGCTAGTGGAGAATATGGAGTTTGGCACGAAAATGGTGTGCGTAAAATTCAGGCCGAAGTCATAGGGGGAACAGGAGATCTTTATGAAGGTGTAGAGAACTCATGGATCTTTGATGGCTCTACCTATGCTTTTAGCGACGAAGGCATTCTTGAGGCTGAAATTCCTTATGTCAAAGGCAAAAGAGAAGGATTGGCACTTTACTATCACAAAAATTCCACTATCTGGAAGCAAATCCCCTTGCATAATGATCTCATTGAAGGTTGTTCCATCAGCTATTATGATGACGGCTCTCTATTTGAAAAATTTATCTATGTCAAAGGCAAAAAGGACGGTCCCGCAGAACGTCGCTGGAAAGGTGGTGCTGAGGCGGCTATAGAGCTCTATGATAATGATCACCTGATCACCGGGGACTATTTTAGTCCTATTGGCGAGCCTGTTTCTCAGGTTATCCATGGCAATGGCTTCAGAGCTATCTTCTCTCAAGATAGTGTGCATGAGCTGCAGCAGTATCGCCACGGAGTTCAAGAAGGACTTATCCAAGTTTTTGGAAAAAAAGGAGTGCTTAGCAGAACTTATGGGATGAAAGAGAGCCTTAAGCACGGCGAAGAAATCGAATTTAATCCTTACACAGGGCTACCAACGTTGTCGATTACTTGGTTCAAAGATAAAGTTCAGGGTCTAGCTAAATCTTGGTATTCGAATGGGCAGCTGGAGAGCCAACGTGAGATGGCCGATAATAAAAGAACAGGCTTACTTTCCGCGTGGTACACCGATGGTAGCCTGATGCTTTTAGAAAATTATGAGCAAGACTTGTTGACCAAAGGCGAATATTTTAAACGTGGGGATTTGTTTCCCGTTAGTAGCGTGTTTAACGGAGAAGGAATAGCAACACTCTTTGATAGCAATGGAGTCTTTGTCCGAAAAATCAATTATCATTACGGAAAGCCGGAAGAGTAATAGATGTGACCGCGTTACTTCAAATAATGCCGGTTCTTAGGAAGAATTGGACAGATTTTAAGATTGACGAACTTAACGACAAAGGACAATAAAGACACCTAAGACCTAATGACAATTTTATATAGACTATTCATGATAACTTCAAGGCCCTTGGCGTTGTTTGTCTTTAAGGTCGTTCGTCTTTTGTCTTTCATCAGGGATTTTTGCTAAAAATGTCGAAAAAACGAAATGAACAAACCCTGTTAAGACTGCCAAAAATATTCGCGCTTCGCGCAATTTTTTTTTGGCAATCGAACAAAAATCCGAGTATTAATTAAAACTGAGCTGCTTTTTCTCCATAAAAGCAGAATAGTCCACATCAAGCTAACACGCACTCATTTTTTGCCCTAACAGTTTCAGGTTAATCTATCCTGAGTCCTCCAAAAACCAAAGGCCAAAAAGCCAAGTCCCTCAAACAATGGCCAATTATCCAATGACCAATGGCCGGAACTTCCGCAGGGCCGCAACGCCAATGAAGTCGTAGACATAGTCGTCGTAGTAGACCCTGAGGCCAGACGGGCGAAGCCCCCAACACCTTGAAAGCCCTTAAACACTTCTAAACAACGCGTGGCAGTCAATGGGTTATCGCTAAATAGACGCTCTCCCGATCTAACTTGGTGCGTTAGAATGCTAACTGCAGCTTCTAATGCGCTCGGAATTTCGCAGTTGACGTTAGCATTTTGAGATAATACAGCAACCATCTTTTGTTGCGTTTCAAAGCTTTTATTTCTGCTTCCGTTCAATACATCCTTTGACATAAGCGCCCAATAAGATTTTTCATTCGGCGTTGCTACTACATCAAGAATAGGTTGATATGCATCTCTATAAGCTCTGCGCGTTGGAAAATGTTTTTTTGCAAGCTCTCCAAAACTTGTTACAGATACGCCTTTTGGAATCAATGTTAGCAAGTGGGTATCTATCAATCTTTTGGTCGGATCAGAAGGATCGGGGCTGTTAAACATCTTGATATTATCTCGAGAAAGCAAAGGCTCATTGCCGATATCCAAATCATAAAATTTAAGCCACTCCTCTTTTCCAAAAGCCACCCCTTTAACTAATTTACTTCTTTCTTCATTTTGACTAAAAATCACAGTATTTATATTTTTGCTGACGCTTAAGAGAACTTTAAGAGTGTCAAAATCTGCATACTTGGTAATTTCCCCAACAACATCCATAGGAGAAAACTCTGAGAAAATAGAAGCAACGGCTACAACACTATCATTAGTTATAGTACTATTATTTTGTATTGATTTTTCGGAAAAAGAACTTCCCAAATTAGAAAGTTGGTTTCCACAAGCATTTACCTGCATATTACAGCCTTTTGTTTAAAAAATTTAAATTTTATGATGAGTAAAACCACTTAACATTAATACTATACATAGTATTAAAATTTAACATATAGGTCGATAAATAAATCAATTCTTTCTTTTTATTTACATTAGTTTACCTTGTATTTTTTACGCTTTATTTTTCATGCAAGATTTTCCGATTAATTATTCCGCGGCTCTTAACGACACCCAGGGAACTTAACGACAATTTAATAAAGACTATCCATGATCTCATTAAAGTCGTGCATTTTGATGCTCCTTTGAAATACAATTGTACAGAGGATGATGTGGATCAATAATCTGAAGGGTTTTCTCCTCTTCAGATTTTACGGGGGTATTAAGTTGGATCTGTAACGACAATTTAATATAGACTATCCACGATGTATTTTACAACCACAGAAAACACAGAGATCACAGAGAAAAAAAGAAGCATTTTTGAGAACATTTCAGTAGGAAATAGATCAACTCAAAGCCTTTTCTTCTCTCTGTGATCTCTGTGCTCTCTGTGGTTGTAAAATAAACAACATATCGCCAGAGTTCTTTAGCAAGCAATACTAGGA
>JACDDG010000240.1 GCA_013817115.1 Parachlamydiaceae bacterium
TTTTAAGCGACATGAGCATGGCCTCCTATGTATTTGAAGTGTTTCTTAATAAATACCCTCTTTAAGTATATTCTGCAATCACTATTCTTTAAATATTTTTAAAACGATGAAAATGGCCGTTTGCTAAAGCAAACAGCCACTAAAGAATTACCCTCTAAGACTAGATAGAGAGGCATTTAAACCACCTCAAAACAATTTTACTCAGAAGAATTTTGAATAAGTTGTTCGATGCGATTTTTTAAAGAAATGAGCTCTTTTTTTGCACCTTTTAGTACATCTCGTGACTTTTCTAGCTTCTCCATTTCTTGCAAACGCGATGAAAAATGATGAAGCAATTGAATTGCACTTTCAGCATTAGTAATGAAATCAAATTCCTGACCATCTACCCTTCGGATACGATTTCCAAATAAGGGCATTTCAGGATGATTGATGATGTCGGAAGTAACAATACTGAGGAAGTCTCCCCTCTCAGAAACTTCTCTGGCAACACCAATTTGCAGAGAAAACCTATCCACCAATTTTTGAAGATGAGCATTTTGACCAGGTTTACTTGCACTTTGGCTCTCATGAGGTCCTTTTAGTAGAGCATCCAGCAGTTGCGTTGCGGCATCGCGATCACCTTCAAGGCAAAATAGAATTGCATTTTGCATTTGTCGGAAAGAACTTTTGGAAAGAGGCAGTGTTAAGATACGTTGGAAAGCCATATCCAGTTGCTGCATTTTTTTTTCATCAATCATCATAGCCCTCTTTTAAGGTAAAATGTTATAGTGTCTCCATATATACTGTGCATTACAGAAGATTGAGTTTCTACACGGCGCAGTATACACTTAAGGGATTAGATGAAGACTATCAGATTTATTCTTTTCGGTATACTATTGTGCAAAACGGTAGAACCGCTGCAAGCTGAAACACCTCAAGGTTTAAGACTTAAAGAGTACAACCCCACCAATCCACCTGCATCTGAACCTCCATTCCCAAATCAAGATTATCCCGAGCTCTTAAGATCAGCAGAAAAACTCTATAAAGCCACTCTTTATGATCAGGCAATACCGATATATAGTATGATCTTACAGGCTATTGAAAAGAAAAATATTCTTTTTTCCGAAGATCTGCCTACCATGCTCGCCCTTATAAATGATGTATCTAAAGATATTTTATCTGATCTAACCGCTGAAGCTATCGAAAACGATGAGTTAAATTTATGTCAATTCGTTCGCTATCGCTTAGGCCAATCTTATTTTTATCTCGATGATTTTGGAAAAGCAAGCCAGTGCTTTTCAGACGCAGACCGGCAGAACTCCTCTGCCTTTAAAGATTGCCCAGAACAACCCACATTTCTATATGCAATTTGCTGTCGCCACCTAAAAAATTATCAGAAAGCTATTGAGCTATTGAAAGGACAAGCGGCCCTAAGTCACTCAGCACGCTTCGAATTAGCTGTTAATTACTTTTTATCCAATGATCACTCCTCAGCTACAATTGAACTAACAGAATTGGAAGCGAAATGCCACGACAAACCGCTTGAAACTCTAATTCAATTCTATCTTTGTCGCATAAATATCATTAACAGAGCACTTACCGAAGCTGCACAACGTCTTGAGGCTATCCAGCTTCAAAACGATGACCTGCACCAATTCGAACTCAACTATCTACTTGGGGAAGTTGCTTTTCATTTACACGATTATCAGGCAGCTGTCGATTCCTTCACAAAAGCCTTACCTAGGCGAAAGTTTGAACTTGCTGCTTGGTATTGTGACACACTCTATTATCTTGGCTGGAGCCATTTAAAAATCGCTGATGATCAATCTTGCTCCCCGGAACAACAGAAGTTTCATTTTAACAAGAGCGAAGAATTCTTTTCAAAGCTTCACAGTATACAGCCGAAAGAGCGTATTCATCTCGCAATGGCCCAGTACTATTTAGCAAGATGGTCACGCCTAAAAGAAAAAGCAAAATATGATTTAGCTATTTCAATTCTTTGTAACCGCGAGAACTTTACCTCTCCGGAAGCTCAAACACAAGCCCTCCTTCTACAAGCAGAAGCAATGATACCAGAAGGCGAGCACAAATTTTCACCCATAGAGAGGGGGAGCAACATTTTGCAAGAAAATCTCTTAAAAAATTTTAACGCGCTTAGTGATTTGATCGAAAACCAGCCGGAAACTTTATCGAAACTGAAGGAACCTCAAAAGCTTTTATACTTATATGGGATGATGGCTTCTCATCTGGCAAAGATATCTTCTGAACCACCAGGACTTGATACTAGTATTGAAAAAATTTTGAATCAGGCTTTAGTAAATTATCCTTCCGAAAATTTCGCTGATGCTTGCCTGAATTTTTTAGCCACATTCCATTTTAAAAAGGAAAACTATAATCAAGCTGAAAGTCATTTTAATCGTATCGTGGCTGAACATCCAAACTCTCAATTTGCAGACGAAGCGCTTTACTGGTCTGCAATATGTGCAGAAAGGCTTAAAAAAGAAGATTCAGTCATTAAAAAATATCGTAAAAAGCTCTTTGAAAACTACGCCACTTCGTCATTTGCTCCCGCAGCCTATTTCCAATTCTACACCTATAGGGAATATTTGCAGGGAGACCGTAATGCTGTTAAGCATCTGTTGGCTTTTAAAAAGATATTTCCAAATTCATCTTTACTGATCAATAGCTATTACTTAATTGGCCTAGACTATAAACGAGAGCGTAAAAGTTCGACAGGATCTTCCCTTCGAAAAAAAAATCTGAATGAAGCCATTTCAGTGTTTTATAAAGCTGAACAGCTTTTCGATGAACTTTATGGTCAACATATGATTCCTGAGGATCAGCTAGAACATTACGTGATGATCCGCTACCGTGCGCTGCTAGAGCGCGCTCTAGCCAATCAAGCTATTGCAGAGGACTCTCATGCTGCCAAGCGAGAAATATACTTCCAATACGCCCAAGATTTATTTATTCAGATATACGAAGAATTATCAAACAACAGCTCTCCATTAATTGCTTACCTCACCAAAAATCACCCGTTTCCAAACATCCAAGAAGAAAGTCTTTGTCTGCTCATCCAAAACTACTTAAAACTTCAAAACTTTAAAGCGGCAGAACAATATATCGACACAATGATTGCAAAATATAATGCTCTAAAAATTTTTAAAAATTACCACCTATCCCGAATTTACTATGAGAAAGGAATGTTACTGATGAAGCAACAAAAATATGATCAAGCCTGGATAGCATTCATGCAGGCAGAAAAAAGTGGTGGTAATATCTTTTTGAGTACAGATCAAAAACTTGACCTGTGGATTCAAGAAAGTGAATGCTGCAAAGCCTTAAACCAAACCGATAAAGCGATGTTGATCTTATCAAAGGTCATCAACGATAATACAATATCCAGCTTACGCGTAAAAGCAATGTACCTCCGTGCTACAATCTATGCACTGCAAAATCGCCATGAACTCGCCCGCAAACAACTGGCAGCAACAGCATCTAAGGGTGGAGAATGGGCACTTAAAGCAAAACTAAAATTGGAAGAAGACTATGGATTTTAATAACATCTTGCAATGTTTGACCCGCATGTATTGGCAAACTCCTTTAGCTACAATCGTTGAATATAGTTCTAACTGGAACATCATTCTTATTGTCATCGGCTTTTGCTCTATCTTAAGCTTTACTATATTTATCGAGCGGCTGATTCACTTACGCCGGGCAGAGATAGACACTAATGCATTTATTATGAATCTGCGTAAGCCTATCAAAGAAGGGCATATAGTGGCTGCCATCCAGCTTTGTGATGAGACTGGGGGAACCATTGCCAACATTGTTAAAGCAGGTCTATTAAGGCACAATCGTGGCAAAGAGCAAATCGAAAATGCGATGGAGATCTCAGGCCTGAATGAAATTGCACACTTAGAAAAAAATGCGAAAATTCTTTCGATCATTGCCCACGTGGCACCTTTAATTGGTCTTCTTGGAACTGTACTTGGCTTTATTCAAGCTTTTTCCGAAATGCGCATGTCAGGCCTTGTAGATATTTCAGCCACTCGAATCGGAGAAGCCATGGAATACGCCCTTGTGACTACTGCAGCAGGATTAGTGGTAGCGATCCCTTCGGTGATTGGATACAATTATATTGTAAGCAAAGTTGAAGGATTCGTTTTAGAAATGCAAACGGCTTCCCAAGAGATTATTGAGTTGCTGATCTATAATGATGATGAACAGTACAGGATGTAGCATGCGCTTTAAAACAAACCTTAAAGTGACTCCGAACCTAATTGATCTGACACCCCTTGTGGATGTGATTTTTTTGATGTTGATATTTTTTATTGTAACTTCAGACATTTTGCCATTGAAATCACTTAATATTGAAAATCCGACTTTGGAAGCAGATTCAATGCCTTTGACAACTCAGCTGCTAGTGGTCATGGATGCTCAGAATGTAATCTATGTTGGTTCGAAAAAAGAGATTCTAGACTTTGCAACTTTAGAATCACATTTGCGACAGGAAATCGCTAAGCTTAAAGCAAAACATCCGACAACAATTCCTACAGTGGTGCTCAGTGTAGACCGCAAAGTAGAATATGGTTTGTTCTTGCAGCTATTTGCGATTGTACAAGAATGTGCTCCTAGGATGCGATTAGTGTACCGGTCTAGTTTGGATTTGTAGGAAATTGGAGTTGTAGAAGTGCTTGGATGAATTGCTTTTTGTTTAGATCGTCGGATGCTTTTTTAACGCAGAGGCGCAGACATAGTTTTACGCATAAGTTTTTTTGACAAAAATGGTATGATTACAAGC
>JACDDG010000241.1 GCA_013817115.1 Parachlamydiaceae bacterium
AAAATAGGAAGGGAACAGTTTGAATTTTGAATTAAAATTATTATTTACATTTTCTCTTCCCCAAAATGACATTTTTTTAAAATTCTACCAATTTCCTCTCGGAAATTACATTCGCCCACAATTGCTGAGTCTGTGTTGAATTGCCTAAAAAGATTCAACACAGAGGCACAAAGGCACAAAGACACAGAGACCGGAAATAACTTTATACTTTTTTAAAAAACTAAAGATTTGAGCTGTCTTTGTGTCTCTGTGTTGAAGTGAAACTTATGATACTAAAAGCTACCCCGGTTTTGCCTTCCTTTACCATGGCTAGGAGGAAGCCTTAACAATTAATTACGGCTCTTTTCGAGTCTGGCTCGAATCTTTTGCAAATCTAATTCTGAAAGTTTAGGGGAAAAATAGTAAGTTTTAAATAGTGTTTCATTTTCAGAATCTCCTTCCTCAGTATACTGTAGTTCCTGTTTACGCCCTGAAATGCGAGCATAGGATTCAATTTCTATTGGAATTAAACCTTCCCTTGATACCCACATGTCGACCCAATAAATAGCTTCGATAATTTTTTGGGGGTTGCCTTGAATGACTGATTCTAAGTTGCTGATTTTTCCTTGTCGCCAGCTTTCTTCATGTTTCGGTTGAAGAACACCGATAACTTTAAATACTTCTGTTAAATTAACATAATTGTGATGTTGTAAGATCTGTTCGCAAGCCTTAACCACTCGTTCTTGTATTGATTTTTGCTCAGCCATTTGTAAACTCCATTTTCTCATAAATATAAAGTTTACTCTTATGATAGCCTTACATCAAGTCAAATCCCACAGTTCTTTTTTCTTTTGTTTGTACATATTTTAAAAAATTTTGTATGATTCGGATATTAGCCAAGGACAGGAAAAATGAATAAAAAGACGCCAAATCCTAAGACTGATGTAAAAGCAAAGAAGACTTTGCTTAATATTCAGGATGGTCAAAAGAGTCATTCTGGGAAGAAGTCATCCTTTTCGCCAGATAAATCAACTTCCGTTGCAGAGAGCGCGCACAAACCACTGCAGCTGGCTATGCAGAGTGAAATGAAAAAATTTGAACAATGCTACAATTGGCTCGAAGAGTCCATGCCTCGCATTTTTTTTGAGGAAGTTCCTAAAGAAAGCGTTTCCCTTATTACACATGCCTTAATAGGATTCGACCAACAAGAGTATTTTTGCACAATTAATATTAAAGGCATCGCTATCGTTATGTGTCTTGATAGTCCTGATGCAGATCTACGTATTCTTAAAAATTTTGCCACTTATGGAATCCAAAATTATCAATGTTATATTTCAGCGAAACAACCGCCATCTAACACTACAGCAAATTTACGAATTGCAATAATCCACTTTACTGAAGCCTCAACTCCTGGCGATAAAACTTATCCACCAGAGGCTAAAAATGAACTTCGAGCGATGGTGCTGGCCAAAGACCCTAAAATTAGTAATGCTGATTTTGAAAATCTCTTTTCAGCTATCAACACCAGTTTTTTGCGTGCTTTGCCAATCGATTGTCTGACCATGGCTTTGGATATGTTTTTTCGCGCAAAAACCCGTGATAATTGCCAATACGAAGTTCGCTACAACGACGATTGGGAAGTTCAAAATGGAGCTTCCATGCAAATTGTGTTGGCATGGAAAAATACACCTAAATTCAATTTTTTATACAAGCTTGCAGCCCTTATCTATAGGCACAACTTGATGATGAAAGAAGTAAACGCAACTTATATTAATCCTTATAGCCGTGAAAGTATCCTGACAATGGTTTTAGATCTTCATGGCGCCGATGGAACAGCTGCTTGGGATGCGACAAATGTTCCTGACTTTTTAAGAGATCTTGCTACTGTTAAGTACTTTGCCGAAGCTGATATAATCGACAGTGAACTTGTTAGCAAAGGTGTGGTAAGTGGAAATGACGGCAATTTGCTACGTTCCATGGCAATTTTTATTCATCAAACTCTTGTACATATGGATCCAAATCTTTACACAGTTGAGAAAATAAAGGAAGACCTCTGCCGCCATCCTGAATTTACTGCCAAACTCATCAAAGCTTTTGGTTTTAAATTTCACCCTAACATGCGCAATGAGTCTCAATTTCTAGCTTTTGTAGACCAGTTTGAAAATGATGTTAATAAGCTCGATACAGGTATAGAGGAGAATGATATTCGGCGCAAGAATATCTTTAAACAGGGTCTTTCTTTTATTCGTCATACACTTAAAACAAATTTCTTCCGATTGAACTATACAGCCATGAGCTTTAGATTAGATCCTAAATACCTTGATGATGTCCCTTACGATAGGACTAAAAAATTTCCGGAATTACCCTATGCAATATTTTTCATTAAAGGAATGCATTCGTTTGGTTTTCACATCCGCTTTAAAGATTTAGCCCGAGGCGGCTTGCGGACTGTTTATCTTGAACAAACAGAGCATCTCCAGCAGGAAAGCAATAACGTTTTTAGCGAATGTTATAATTTAGCCCTCACACAACATATGAAGAATAAAGATATTCCCGAGGGTGGTGCTAAGGGTATTATATTCTTGAAGCCATGGGATCGGCTCGATTCTGAAACTTTGATTTTGCAAAATGAACTCATACGGGCAGGTACCCCTGAAGAGATCATCAAAAAAACAATCGCCACATTCCGCAAAGAGCAAAAGGAAGAGTATCTTTACCATTCGCAGCGTTCTTTTGTTGAAGGATTAGTGACCCTGGTCAATTGTGATCCGGATGGTAGAATTCGTGCAAAAAATATTGTGGACTATTGGAAAAAACCGGAATACATTTACCTTGGTCCAGATGAAAATATGCATGACAAAATCATCAGTTGGATTGCGGATTTTAGCAAAAAATATGGCTATAAGCCCGGTGGCTCATTTATTTCAGGGAAGCCTAAGTTTGGAGTAAACCATAAAGAGTATGGAGTGACATCTTTAGGGGTCAATGTCTACATGGAAGCCGTTTTACATTACTTAGGCATTAATCCTCGCACTCAAAATTTTACTGTCAAAATTTCTGGTGGCCCAGACGGAGATGTAGCGGGCAATGAAATTTTAAATTTGCTCAAATATTATCCTAAAACTGTTAAAGTCATTGCTTTAACAGACATCTCCGGCACGATTTATGACCAAGAAGGGCTTGACCTGAATGTTTTAGCAGAGTTGTTTAGGCAGAGCAGGCCAATCAGATATTATCCACCCGCTAAACTTTCTAACGGTGGATTTCTACTTGATCGAGAAGCAAAACGCATTCAAACTGCATTTACCCAGCAAACTCTTTGCTGGAGAAAAGTTGATGGTCAGCTGGTGGAAGATTGGCTTTCTGGAAGTGATATGAATCATCTTTGGCGTAATAATGTTCATCAAGTCAAAGCTGATGTATTTATTCCTGCAGGAGGGCGCCCTCGCACTTTAAGTGAGACAACAGTTGGAAGTTTTCTGGATGAAACAGGGCAGCCTACCGCTAAAGCGATCATCGAGGGTGCAAACCTTTATCTAACACCAAAAGCTCGGCGTGTTTTAGAAAAGCTCGGAGTTTTAATCATTAAAGATAGTTCTGCCAATAAGACTGGAGTGATCTGTTCATCTTTTGAGGTGTTATGTGGTCTTACTTTGGGTGATGAGAAGTTTTTAGAATTAAAGGAAACACTCGTGAAAGAGATTCTTAATCGACTTACTCAATGTGCAGCTAATGAAGCAAATTTAATGCTTTATAGCCATCAGCAAACGGGTGAATTTCTTACAGATATCTCTGCCGAGATATCTGAGCGTATCAACCTGTTTAAATATCAATTATTAGATTATCTTGAGACAGTTCCGCTTACAAACGATCCGAATGATCCTTTGCTGAAATCTTTTTTTGAATATTGCTTGCCGACTCTTTCCAAGAACTTTCAAAAAGAACTTTTGGAACAAATCCCTGACCAGCATAAAAAGGCAATTATTGCTGATCATTTGGCAGCGCAGTTAGTTTATAGCAAGGGGCTTTCTTGGTGGCCTTCGGTGGTGGACATTTTGCCTGTTTTGTTAGAGTCTAAAACGTAGGACTAGCATTTTTATAGAGATTGGAGTCTAGAATATAATCGCACCAATTAGATCGTCTTTTCGAGCTCATTATTATCCAGTTGTTTTTACAGCCTGTATAAATGTGTTGAACCTCTTGATCGGATTTAATTTTATTCATAGAGCACCGGAGCGTAAATTATTTCGGAGCTTTGAGGCTTTTTTTCGCGAAGCGAAGCAGAGCCTTCGGCTCCCCTATCGGGAATTAACAAATTAAAAGAGACCCATAGTTATGATTCTGAAGAGCTTCAAAATTTAAGATTTACATATCATGAATCTATAGTAATAAGGAACTTTCATGATTCTATCCTTGTTTTAGATTGTGGTTATGATGGAAAAATACCTTGAAAAAGTTTACTACAAAGCAAATGACATACTTAAATAAAATTCGATTTACTTTTAAATGGGTTTTATAGGGTAAATGTTCTAAATTACATAATTTCGAGGTTACTAAAGATGTCTTAAATGAAATTTTGAAAAAAGTGTCTTTTGTATCATTATTAATAGAAACTTAGTAACAGTTCAGATACCCCTCCTTTGGCATGTCAGAAATATGGCCTAAATTTGAAATTTTACTGTCAATTTAAGTTTCTGCTTCCCTTCCAAGGTGATAATGGTGTAAACATATTCTTCAAAGTAAAGGAGAATAAATGGAATACA
>JACDDG010000242.1 GCA_013817115.1 Parachlamydiaceae bacterium
TAATACGCCGAGCCTGATTGAGCCATTTTGAAGCTTTATAAAGCGATTTGAGGCAATGGATGTTGGAGCCTTACCCCTGGGGTAAATCTCCAACATCCATTGAATTTCCTATCCTTAATTTTCCTGTTTGTATTGGCCACTGTAAGGCGGCCTTGAAGCCACCTTCCGCTGATATGTGTAATTTTAGACTCACCGATCTTTAGGCATCGTCCCCTAAAAATGAGCAATAAAACTCCTCTTAAAATTCATTTAAATCCTCTAATTTTTTATTTAGCTGCTCAGTTCTTTCAATAAACTCATTAACTTTTCTTTGTTTTTTAAGCTTTTCAGAAAAAAGGCAAAGTCTACATTTTCAACAATTTTCACGGCCTTCTTTGTCACGCTTCTCCCCTCTTCTGTGAGAGAAAGAGAAAATGCTCGAGGATCAGATGGCTCGCGATGTCTCTTCACTAATCCTTTTGTTTCGAGCGTGCGAAGAACCTGTGAAGTCATCATGACATCTGCCCCTACATGCCTACTTAAATCCGTTTGATTAACTGTCCCTTGTTGAGTTTCTAGACAACCTATTCCCGATAGCAGGGCAAATTGCACATGTGTTAAATTCAATTGCGATAACGCTTTTCGTTGTAATTTCTGCCAAAGGTTAGAAACCTGCCAAAGCAAAAATCCTGGACTTTCCTCAGGATACGAGAATTCTGAACGAGCTTTTATGGTCATACGATTCCTATGTTCTCCCGTTAAACACGTTTATTATAAGTGAGCATATAATAAAGATCAAGAAAGGTCTCTTTGAAAATCGGTTTTTCTCCCTGTATGAATTCCCCTAAACATACCCACTTGACTTAAATGGGGAGGTTTTGTAGAATTAAGGAATGAGACAATTAAAATATCTAAAAAATTTAGAGCCGTTTATCAACGCCCCTCTTTTTACTTCAGCTGAGGCAGAGAAACAGGATGTCCCTAGGCATGCCCTGGCTTATTTAGTAAAAAGAGGCACTTTAGAAAGAATTTATCCAGGAGCTTATCGCTTTTCGCAATATGAACCTGAAGTTGAATTTCAATGGGAAAATTTGGCATTGGTCGCAGTTAGTATTCCCGATGGGGTCATTTGTTTAATTTCTGCGCTTTGTTACTATGATTTGACAGATCAGATTATGCGAGAGATTTGGATTGCTGTACCACATGAGTCATACCCTCCCAAACGACCTAACACAAGAATCATCAGAATGCGCAACGTCAAACTAGGAAAAATCGAAATTGCGATTGGTGAATATAACGTCCACATTTTTGATAGAGAACGTTGCGTTGTTGATGCATTTCGCTATCTGAGCAAGGAAATTGCAATAAAAGCAATTCAAAGATATTTTCAGAGCACCAAATACAAGCCAAACCCTAAGAAATTAGGCGCATATGCAAAGACATTGCGTGTTAACATAACCCCATACATTTTATCGTATACAACATGACATCAGATTTAGAAAAATCATTCAAAGCAAAACTGCGAGCTATCGCAAAAGAAAAAAATCGGGATCCCGCCGATCTTTGGCAAAACCTCACACTGGAGCGCTTTCTAGTACGTTTAGCTAATTCGAAACATCGTAAGCATTTTGTCTTAAAAGGTGGTATCCTTCTCTCCAAATATATCGAAATTGGGAGAGAAACAAATGATTTAGATTTTCTTGCACGAAAGATCAGTAATGAAGTTGCTGGATTGAAAGATATTTTTGAGGAAATTGCAAACATTGACCCCAAAGATGGATTTACCTTTCAAGAGATTAAGGTAAGCGAACTTACACATCCGCATATGGGATATCCAGGAGCTGAAGTGTCCATGATGGCCTATTTTGGAAAAACTAGATTTAAAGTTGCTATCGATATCGGATTTGGAGATATCGTCGATGCTGTTGAATATTCGATTCCGCTTACAGCCTATTCTAAAGGAGTCCTTTTTGAAAGCGATGTAAAACTATCTTGTTATCCCAAGGAGTTTATTTTTGCTGAAAAGTTAGAAACTATTATCCATCGAGGTTCGTTCAATAGTCGCATGAAAGATTTTCACGACATTTATTCTATGATTTCTTCCTCACAATTGCCCTCATTCGATAATCTAGAAGGAGTTATACGCTTGGTATTTGAGCATCGAGAAACCCATCTTGCTTTGCCAATTACTTATGCCGAGGATGAAATGAAACAAGTGCAAAATTATTGGAGCGAGTATTTAAAAAATTTACGTGCAGAAAATTCTGATAATCTACCAATAATTGTTGCTCAAGTTATAGCTACGATTAACGATTGGCTGCGATTAAATACCAGACTAATTGGTAACGAGAAGTAAAAACCTTCTCCTCCTACTTAAATATTTTCTTTAAGATAGCCAGTAATTTTAGTTGTTTCATCTGCAAAACATAGATATCCGGAGATTATGACAATGAAAAAAATGATGTGTACAAAATTCTTCTGGTTGTATTTTGCATTATTTTTCAGCTCCTCTGCGATTTTTGCCCAAGTACAGAATTCCATTGATATAAAAGCTTCCGAGGCATTTCCAAGCTTGGCTATTTCTGAAGAAAGAAGCACCAATAGACACGAGTTAACCACCAAGAATGTCGGAGCGTTCTTCGATGGGTTCATGCCTCTGCAAATTGAACAAGCAAATATAGCTGGGGCGGTGGTTGCAGTTGTGAAAGATGGTGGATTAGTTTTTGCAAAAGGCTATGGCTACGCCGACACGGCAAAGAAAACTCTGATTTCTCCTGAAATGACCCTTTTCCGTCCCGGATCAATTTCAAAATTATTCACTTGGACAGCGGTGATGCAACAGGTGGAGCAAGGTAAATTAGACTTGGATCGCGATATAAACGATTACCTTGATTTTAAGATTCCTCCCGCTTTTGACAAACCTATTACTTTGCGTGACATCATGACGCATAGAGCAGGTTTTGAAGAAGCACTTAAAGATCTGATTGTAGGCTCATCAAACGATTTGCACCCACTATCTGAATATTTACAATCACATATGCCTTCCAGAATTTTTCCAGCAGGAGTGACACCTGCATATTCTAATTATGCGACAACAATGGCGGCGTACATTGTGGAGCGTGTTTCTGGACAGAATTTTAATGATTATGTCGAAGAGCACATTTTTAAACCGCTTGATATGAACAATTCTACATTTCATCAGCCACTCCCAGATGCTCTTAAAACATCGATGTCTAATGGATACATACTTGGCTCTGGCGATCCAAAGCCGTTTGAGTTGTTTCAGGGATCCCCTGCTGGTGCTCTTTCCACATCCGCAGTGGATATGACGCATTTCATGATCATGCATTTACAAAAAGGACAGTACGGGAACGTGCCAGTCCTAAAGCCAGAAACAATAATGCAAATGCATGCAAGACAGGAAGGATGGCCGAAATCAATGAATGCGATGTGTTTGGGGTTTTATGAACAGTCACAAAATGGTCATCGAATCATTGGACATGAAGGACACACTATTTTATTTCACAGCAAGCTATTCTTGATTATGGATGCCTATACTGGAGTCTTTATCTCCTACAACAGTGCTGGTCAGTCCAAACTAGATCCATGTGGCATTTTATTCGATAAATTTATGGATCGATATTTTCCGGATATTTCATCGGAGGAACCTGTACAAGTCATTCGCCCATTGGATTTTGTGTCTTTAAAACGAACACCATGCCGATCACTCCCCTTTATGAAGGCATAAAATTGATCTTTCGTCTCTAAGGAAAAAAGTTTAGCTCCGTGGCTTAGCTGCCAACCGTAAAGAAAGGAACTCTTTTTGCACTTCCCCCCAAAATAATTACGTTGAACGTTTAGGGGTCTTACACCCGGTAATGAAAAGTCAGTCGCGGACTCTTGATATTTTCCACTGACGACATTAACGCAACCATTGACAATGGCACTTGGATGACCATGGATGTCTATTCCAAAATCACTTTGCTGATCAATCGTTTCATCAGTATCAGGGATAGAAGCGAAGTCATGTGACTTTTTTTCAAAAACGGACTCTGAGCAATCGCTAAAAATTGATTCTAAAGATTTAAGATCGGGCGATGTATTGTTAGGAAAATCGTCAAATTCGATAACAGCATTTGTGGATTCGGTTGAATTTGCATAGGTACTGTTGGTCGTGGTGATAAACTCGCTACTTCGAAAATCTTCAGAGCCATCATTGACTCTCTTCGATCCACTAGCTAAAACAACCCCAGAGCTAAGAAAGAGACTAATAGCCATAAACAAATATTTAAACATTGTTCGACCTTTTTTGTTGCAGAAAAAATAAACCATAACGTTATGCGATAAAATATGTCAACACTAAATTTTAAAATTAATAATATTAACAAATCATTTTTTTTGTTATATAATTTGAGGATAGCTTTATGGAGGCAGTGAAAAAGGGGTTTTCCTGCCGGGGAACAATCGCTGTTGCACTATACACATAGCTGCGTGGCGCTGCTAATGGGCTACAAAATGATTTTCAGGTTATGTTTTTTGGGCGCAAAGCTTTGCAATAGGCTACAAAATTTTCGAGCTAAGTGTTTTGCGGCTGAGAGATTTATTTTCAGGCTAGAAAACTTTTTTTAACTCTCATGATATCCATGGTGACGTTATGGCATCACTCACTTGCTCAAAAAAATCTTTGGCTGTGTATAGACCGCGTAGACCTGAAAAAACAGTTCTTTTTGAAATCATCA
>JACDDG010000243.1 GCA_013817115.1 Parachlamydiaceae bacterium
TTTTTTTTACCAAGTGATATTTTAAACCATGGATAGCGCATTTCCAGTCATACTTTTAATCGTTCTTACCTTATGGTCAGGATATTTCTCAGCTTCTGAAACAGCACTTTTCTCTCTTCCCGCAACAAGGATAAAGGCCTATTCAACGGATTCCAATTCTCGCAGAAGATTGATTTCACAACTTTTGAATCGTCCTAGAGATCTTCTCGTCACCGTATTTATGCTAAATACGCTTGTAAATATTCTTTTACAAAACGTAGCTTCGCACATGTTTGGCAACACAGCTAGCTGGATGTTAAAAGTTGTTTTCCCCCTTATTCTTACACTGATATTAGGTGAAGTGATACCAAAATCCCTAGGCTTACAGCACAATGTTGCAATCAGCGATTTTGTAGCCCCTTTAATAGCTAAGATTCAGGCACTGCTCAAGCCCATTCGTCAAGTTATCATTGAAGTCACCTACCCTGTTTCAAGGATAATGTTTTTTTTCTTGCATAAAGAGGAAAACATTTCGCGAGAAGAATTGCGTCATGTATTGAAAACGTCTGAGGAGCTTGAGGTGCTCAGTAAGGATGAATCAGAACTTGTTTGTGGATATATTGATCTGCAAGATGTCCTCGTCAAAGAACTGATGTGCCCTCGCCAAGATGTTCTCTTCTATGACACTCAAGAACCTTTGGAAAAACTGACAAACCTCTTTGTTGATCAACGATGTACCAGGATTCCTATTTGTAAGGGCTCCTTAGAAAAAGTCATTGGAATCATGAGTGCAAAAGATTTCTTTCTTTACCGTCAAGAAATGACTACGACAGAAAGCCTATCAAAATATTTAACAAAAATATTTTATGCTCCTGAAAATATGCTGGCTCGCGTTTTGCTTAGGCGTTTTGATGAAAAAAAATTGATCTTAGCTATGGTCGTAGATGAATATGGTTCAATTGCAGGACTGATTACTAGAGAGGACATTCTTGAGGTTTTTGTAGGGCAAATTAAAGATTTTCGAGATGAGAAAAATCTGTATTCAAAACAGAGCGACAACGAGATCATTTGTAGCGGTAAACTTGGGATTGATGAATTTAATGACCTCTTTTCCTCTGATGTTTTGAGCGACAATAACATGGTTTCAATTGGTGGTTGGATCTCAGAACAGCTTGGAGAAATCCCTAAAAGTGGAACAAAATTTGAAATTAATGGTTTCTTTTTTCATGTTCTCACAGCAACACCCAATCGAATCCGGCGTCTATATGTGCGTAAATTGCAGTTGAATGATGACCCAAAACTAAAGAAGACGCAGCATGGACTATAAATCCGCTTTCATATGGTTGCTACTGAACTTTGTTTCTATTTTCATTCTCGGATTCTATTCGATGATGGAAATGGCGTGTGTTTCTTTTAATCGAGTGCGGTTACATTATTACGTCAGCAAGGGTCAAAAAAGAGCGATTCTTCTGAACGATTTGCTCCACAACTCTTCTAGACTCTTTGGAACGACGTTAATAATGGTCAACGTGGCCATGTTTTATAGTTCTGAATTTGCTAGAGAATTTCACATCGCCATTGGTATAAGCCCGGATCTTGCCCCTCTAAGCCAAGTATTAATAGTGCTAATTTTCGGAGAATTAGCTCCCATGTTCGCCGCTCGCAGTTATTCAGAGCACATCGCCATGATCGGTGTTCCAGTTCTACATGCCTCTGCAAGGATATTAACTCCAATTTTATGGGTGCTTGATCATATCACGACTTTTGTGAGCAAAATCATAAGCGGCAAAAATGTGAATGCCACTATTTATTTAACCCAAGAAGAACTTCAGAAAATTTTAGAACAGCAGGAAGAGGATCAGCTCTATGCCTCTGACCGAAAAGAATTCAATGCGATAACATCCAGCATTTTTAGCTTGCGCCACAAGGAAGTCGGGCAGGTAATGACGCCCATCAGTAGAATCTCTGCTATCGCTTCAAATGGTACGATCGACCAAGCAAGAGAGCTTTTCAAAGAAACAAAAGTCAATTACTTGCCTATCTATCATAATGAACGTACCAATATCGTCGGGATTGTATTTCCTAGGGATCTTATTCGTGCTGTGGTAGGTCACGCAGTGCGTGAATATGGGCGTTCCCCTTGGTTTGTAACTCAGCAGGTTAAGCTTAATCATATTCTCAAACAATTTAGGGTTAATAATCAAGAGGTTGCACTTATTCTAGATCGACAAGGCTACACAATTGGGTTTATCACTCTCGATGATGTCATTGAAGAAATTTTTGGTAGAACAGATGCAACAGAGACGAAAGGTATTCGTAAAATTAAAAATCTTAAGAAAATTTTTATCGACCGAACTTTTCCTAGTACATTGACAGTAGAAGAATTCTACAATCAGTTTAAAGTGCTATTGGATGACGACAGAAAGCTCTCCTTGGTTGAGCTTATGGAAAAGCATCTTGGATATCGTCCGGAGGCTGGGGAATCAATTTACATTGATCCTTTTGAGATCAGCGTCAAGGAAACTTCGATTCACACAATTAAGACTATTTCTGTGAAAAATAAAATTAAATGATGTGAGTAATATTTGCCGTGACTTTTGGGTTAAGTAAGCACTGAAAGTTGCATTCGGTGGCTTTGATGCAAAGGAAAGCAAGGGAAGAGCCAGGAAAGAATATGTTGAGTTCTTTGAATTTAAAAATTATCTATCTTCCTAGTCGCCTAAAAACTCTCAAAAAGTCCCCCTCTTTTTATGAATAAAGAGAGAGGGGATTTTTAATTATTTTCTAGATTATTTTTTATAATGAAAAGATTCAAAATCAAGATCTAACAATGCATCACCTAAAACCTCTTTAATTTCAGGTAGATTTAATTTTTCATTGGTACAAATTATTGATTCATTATTAATTTTGAATGACAACATATTTTCAAGTAATGCAAGATCTTGAGAGATTGAAACAAGCTGTTGATCGCTAAGGTCGAGAGTTTCAATCATAGGGATATAATTTTTTAAAGGACTTTCATCTTCAAGCTTTTGTGAATGTAAAAAATAACTCTGCATTGATTTTAATTTTTTCGGATTTATAGCTAAATCCGACACAAAATTTGAATCACATCTTGCCCCCTCAAGTATAATTTTCGTGTCTTCTTTTCCCTCTACACCATCTAAAAGCCCTCTATCAAGCACGTAATTTATTTCGCTTAAAACTTCTTTAGCCATTAGATTTCGAACAATAAGGATATCTCTTGCCATGATCCACTTAGCAAGTCTATTTACAGATTCTACTGTTGTTTTTTTAAGGAGTTGTAGTTCAACAAAATCGGGCTTGAATTTTAACTGATTTATATGAGCGTAGATAGCTTTAACTTGTAAATTTTGCGGAAAAATCTTTTGAAATTCTACATTCCAACTCTTATTTATTAGAGATAATGCATTACTCGAAGCATGATCTGCTTCCAATAAAATTATTTTTTTTAAATCTGAAGGAATAGTTCCATAATCAAGGTAAACGGGCTTAGAATTATTTTTTCTTGCCCCAAAAAAACGATCGTAATAACTTTTTTCGGCGTTTTCAATATTTCCTGCTATCATTTAATAACTCCATATTATAATGTATTGCTTGTTTGTTTTGTTTTTGCTTTGTTTTATTTTTTGCATCAACCTAACAATAACTCAATATTAAATATTTGTCAATAAGCAATTAAGCAATTAAATGCATGCCATTCAATGTAATAAATATGTAAGATAAAGCGCTATCAAAGTCCCGAAGGCTGCCACGTTATAGCCCAGGTTCGCTGCTACAGAAAAGAGAGTCTTGCAAGCAAGACTCTCTTTAATAAAAGAATAGTGAACTAATTGTCTCGAACTCAAACTTCTATTTTTTCTGTATTGGATTTTTCTTCGTCGGAATGTGTTTTTCGACTTCCTTATTGTCAGTTGTCAAAGCTGTTGCCACTTTAGCTTTAGGCTTATGCGACGGAACTTTGGGAAACATGTCTGCAAAGTCATCCTTTTCTTGTTTAGGTGCCACAACTTTATGACTGGGAACTTGAGGGAAAAGTTTAGAAAAAGACTCGTTTTTTTCTACTGAAGACTCTGTTTTTTTAAGTGATTTAAATTCACGGACGTCTTTAGTGGCTTTCTCTATTTTTTTAGCATCAAGGTGGGGTTTTACTTCTTTTTTTGCTGACGATTCTATATGCTCTTTAGGTTTTACGCCTTTTAGTTCTTTAGAATTATTTTCAGATTTAGATCCTGCAGTTTTATTTTCCTTATTAGGATCTACTCTATCATGATTACCTATGTTAGGTGAGAATCCACCTGCCCCTGTTATACTCATATTGCCTCCTTTTTAAGGAAATTAATTATGATTTTGTTATGCGGATAAATTGACTCTTCTCGCACAGGAACTAACAAACCCTACATATTTATAATATTAATTATATAAAAGATTGTAAAGAAGTTTTTACTATTATGCTAAAACTGAATAGACAACTTAATTTATACAAGACAGGGAAAAATAGGGTAATTATTTAATAATTAGCCTATATGGAAATTTTTAAGTCAACGAAAGAACCCCCTCTTTTTATGAGCAGACCACAAAAAGAGGGGGTTCTTTCTTTGGCTTAAACTCAGGATTGGGTGAAGCGAATGGAGAATTTTAAAGGAGCGTTTTATGTTTGAAGTAGATGCGATCTTGTGTGGGGGGGGGTACGAAGGCACGGCATTAGGA
>JACDDG010000244.1 GCA_013817115.1 Parachlamydiaceae bacterium
ACAAAGCTTTAGGATTATCACCTCAAATCCTCAAAGCCAAAAAAACAATCTTGTAAATTTCAAGATGTAGTGACGAGTAGGCCAAACTTTATCGTAGTTTTAGGTGTATAAGCCGTTAAACTTGGGTAAACATATTCTTGTAAGCTTATTATAAAAGTAGTACTTTCCAGAATAGATGAGCAATCACGCAAAGGAACAAAATATGCAAAAGCCTCGCCCTCTCAATAACAACGCAATAATTAAAAATAAATATTTAATTATTATCACTTTGCTAACCCTCACATTCCTTCTGCCCAATACCCCCTCTTTCGCAGCTGAAAAAGTCGTGAAAGAAGCAAAAGATTCTGAAGGCCCAAAAACCGTCAAAAAGTCTGAAAGAACGTTGGCTCCTGTCTCGTTTATATCAGATGATGAAATCAAAAATTCGAATAGCGATTCATTTATAGAAGAGGAGTTCAACGATACTGCCACAACACCCTCCAAAAAAAATATGGCTACAATAGAAGGCGCTGACATAACTTTCTCTTTTACCATTACCATTAATTCCAACCAATCCATAAAAACGCCCATAATCATACAACCTTTTGTAATTGAACCTGATGGTCATGTAATAGAATTTGGGAAATATAAGGATCAAATAGAAGAAGGTCTCAACACAAGATTTATACGTATACCTACTCAAATTGACAACCCATTGAAAGGAAACTATGTTGTAGGTTATCTTGCGAGTTTTCAAGATCCGGTCGATGCTAGTCTTACTTTTTCCGGAGAAGTCAAAGGGGCATTAAGCAAGCCGGTGAAAAATGAAAATGACGGGGAAGTAAGGAGAAAAATTAATGTTTTTGTAAGTGAACAAGCCTCAGTAAAGGGTCCATCAGGACGCGATATCATTTCAGTTTCTTCTGACCTAGATATATTTTAAATGGAAATTCCACTTAAAGTACTAGATCAAGGTCTTTATTGTCCTCCGGGTGACTTTTTTATTGATGCATGGAGACCTGTTTCGACCTGCATTGTTACTCACGCGCACGGAGATCATGCCTATTATGGTCACGATTTATACATCGCTTCTGAAGATTCTTTAAAAATAATGAATATACGACTAGGTGATTTTCGCTCCCGTTCCCTAAAATTTGGACAAAAAATAAAATTAAAGGATACCTGGGTTTCGTTACATCCCGCTGGACATATTTTGGGATCCTCACAAATTAGAATCGAAACTAAAAACTGCGTTACAGTTATTTCCGGAGACTATAAAAGAGCATTAGATACCACCTGCTTACCTCTAGAAGTCATCGAATGCGATATTTTTGTCACAGAATCGACGTTTGCACTACCGATCTACCAGTGGCAGACTAACGAATTCATAGCGAATGAAATTAAAAAATGGTGGGCTGAAAATGCATTAAATGGACATCCTTCCCTGATTTTTTGTTACGCATTAGGAAAATCTCAAAGATTGATGTCCTTACTTGCCGATGAAAAAGAAAAAAAAGTTCATTTACATGGCGCTATCATTCCCCTTACACGGCTATACAATGAATTAAATATTGATTTAATTCCTTTTGCTCCTGCTTCAGAAAGCGCTAGAAATTCCTCCTTCGCACAAGATTTAATTATAGCTCCACCATCAGCAATGGGTTCACCATGGATGAAACGTTTCCCTTCTTGCCGTACAGCCTCTGCATCAGGTTGGATGGAGGTAAGAGGAAAACGTCGACAACGTGGTATAGATAAAGGATTTGTTCTTTCAGATCATGCAGATTGGAATGCCCTCATACAAACTATCGAAGACACAAAAGCAAAAATAATACTGACAACTCATGGTAATTCAGAAACTTTAGCTAAATATCTTAAAGAAGTAAAAAATTTAGATGCGCGTGAGTTAAAAGGCTTAAGCAGTATTGAAGAAGGTGAGGATTAGAAATGCGTAATTTTCTGACTCTTTTCGAAAAAATTGATCAAACTCAATCAACCAACGAAAAAGTTTTGCACATGCAAAATTATTTTCTAAAATGTGAAGATCAAGACGCAGCCTGGGCCCTATTTTTCCTGTGTGGACATCGAATGAAAAGACTAATAAGTGGTAGGCTGTTATTACAGTGGTGTAACGAGATTGTTCAGCTCCCCTCTTGGTTGATAGAAGAATCTTATGCTGCAGTAGGTGATACTGCTGAAACGATCTCACTTTTACTTCCCCAAAAAGAAAAAGGGCTAAATCCTGACCATACTCTTTCCGACTTGATGGAAAATGTTATTCTCCCCTTGAAAAATCTGACCCCAGCATTGCAAAAAGAACAAATTTTAGCTTTATGGGATCAGCTATCTACTAAAGAAATTTTTATATTCAATAAAATTCTCACAGGTTCGCTGAGAGTGGGAGTTTCAACCCTTCTAACTTTAAAAGCTCTCAGTCAAGTAACAGATGTTTCTAGAGAAATATTAAGTCAGCGTCTCATGGGATCTTGGGAGCCCACAAAAGACTTTTTTGCAGGGCTTAAATCTAAAGGCGAAGGAGACCGTTACCTAAATCCCTATCCTTTTTATTTGGCATACCCTTTTGAGGGTGATCTGAGCACTTTAGGAGATCCATCTGAATGGATCGCGGAATGGAAATGGGATGGAATACGCGGGCAAGCGGTCATAAGAAATGGAACTTGTGCCTTATGGTCCCGAGGAAATGAACTCATTTCAAATCAATTCCCTGAACTTATCGAGGCTTTTAAAACGATTGCTGAGGGGACAGTTTTAGATGGAGAAATTTTAGCTTTTCAAAATGGTCATCCCCTTCCATTCGCTGAATTGCAAAAGCGATTAGGACGCAAGAATGTATCAAAAGCTATAATCGAAAAAATTACTATAGTGTTTATGATTTACGATATTCTTGAATTTAACGGTGAGGACATCCGTACGACTCCCTTATCTTCGCGACGTCAGATAATTAATAATTTACAGTTTTCATCTCCAAAATTTATACATTCAAAAGAAATTGGACAAAATGATTGGGGAAAAATGCATCAGCTCAGGCTTGAATCCAGGGAAAACAGTACCGAAGGTTTGATGTTAAAAAGACGTGATTCTGTTTATGGGGTTGGAAGGCAAAAAGGGTACTGGTGGAAATACAAAATCGATGCGATGAATTTGGATGCCGTTTTGCTTTATGCTCAGGCGGGATCAGGTCGTAGGGCAAATTTATTTACAGATTACACCTTTGGAGTATGGCATGATGGTGAACTTATTCCGATTACAAAGGCTTATTCAGGTTTAGATCAAAATGAAATAAAGGAATTAGACCGGTGGATTAGAGCAAATACAGTTGAAAAATTTGGTCCAGTAAGACAAGTAACGCCCTTTCAAGTTTTTGAAATAGCTTTTGAAGGTATTCAGCTCTCTAAAAGACACAAGTCCGGAGTGGCTCTACGTTTTCCAAGGATTGCAAGATGGCGAAAAGATAAAACTGCAGAGCAATCTGACACACTTGAAAGAATCAAAGAAACTTTTTTTTAGTTTATATTAGGAACACAGCCATTATGTTGGGCGGAAATAATTTGGGGACATTTTTAACGCAGAGACGCAGTAGAAGGCACAAAGACAAAAACGTAGTAATTTAATTTTTTAATAAGAGTTAAATTACAATTTTTTTGTCTTTTGCCACTCTCCGCGCCTTTGCGTCTCTGCGTTAAAAATGCCCCCAAAGATCATCTTCAACGAGAAACCTTTAACTATTTGTTTCCCGGAAGGCGAGATTTTGTTATTTGTAATCCTGTTATGTTCATGTAGGATTTTTTTCTTTTCTCCGTATAAGCATAATTGATCGAAATCTCATTTATTAAAGGGTTATCTCTATTCCACACCCCTTTTCCTTCAATTTTAAAAGTAAATTTCATTTTAGAATTAGGAGAAGTTACTATATCTCCAAAAATATCTGCGTAGACTTCTGTACTTGTGATTTTCGTGATCTTATATTTAACAAGAAGTCTTGGTTCTGCATCCCCATCATAATCATCATCCAAATCAAAAGAAATTTTCTTCTTTAATTCTAAGGGAAATTCGTTACCATCGCTATCCTCGTCGCCAACCATATCATCAGAAAACAAGAAAAATTCTTCTGTCATTATTTTTCCGACTTTAAGTTTTTTTCCTATTGGAATAAATATACTTCGAAAATAGGATTGAAAGCCTATGTCGTAAAGTAGAAATTCATCTAAAACATCTAACCCAATTTCCGGGACAGTCATGCAACCATTAAATTCAACAGGAATAGGAATACCGTATAATTGCTTTACAGAATCATTTAAATTCTCTTCATCATAATCATCAAAGTCATCATCATAGTCATCTTCCGATTTAGGAGAAGACACGAGAATTTCCTTAAATTTTTTAAGCTCTATCGTTAAATTAAATAACGATCCATGTCCATGCTTATCTTTGGATATACCATCGATAGTGATAAAGGCTTTGGAATTTTTCTCATCTTTAAGTTGGAATTTACCACCCCAATCAGGATCACTGCCTTTTATCAATACAGAATCTTTATTCGTTTGTAGAACTGTTGTATGTAAAGGAATTTCCAAAACAGTTTCTTCACTCACAGATTCGACTGTAAGCAAAATTGAAGAGCACACGACCGTAAGTGTTCAGATACCCCTTTAATCTTGAATGGGGGCCCTGCCCCATTCAAGATCAAAGGGGTATCTGAAT
>JACDDG010000245.1 GCA_013817115.1 Parachlamydiaceae bacterium
GGATTAATGAATTCGTTTTCAGACATAGTGTGACCTCTTTTGATAATGGAATCACTAAAATACTATGTTGCTACGATATACTCAAGAATTTTTTATAATGCGTTTGCCCTGCATGGTTTCTCCTGTAATTAGAGAAAAAACATAAAATACTTTATTATTACTGCAAAGAAAATTTAAGGCCCTCGAATTTTTACAAAAAGAAAAATTATCGGCCCTTAACTGTCAAATCTTTTTAATAAAAAGACCCTGATGCAGAGGGATGTTCAGTAGAACTAACTTTTCAAGAAGCAACTATATTAATACATTGATTTTATCATAACTTGCATTTTATACAACTACAAGAAGTGTATTTGGTGTAGAAGTGTCTCGCAATCCGGACCTTCGGAACTGATTTCCTGGGTCCCATTGGGGAGCCAGTTTCATTTTATAAAACACTTTAGACCTGACAACAATTCAACACGAATTCTTTGGCTTTGCCCAATGCCTCAGTAATACCTTGAGGATTTTTCCCGCCGGCCTGAGCCCCATTCGGCTTACCGCCTCCGGTGCCACCGACAAGCGGAGCAATCACTTTAATCATCTCATTAGCCCTGATCCCTTTATTCACTAGATCATCTGAAACTCTGACCAATAATTGGCAGCTTTCGTTGTCGACAGCTGCTCCTAAGACAATGATACCTGAAGGTATTCTAACGCTCAATTGATCAGCATAGGTGCGTAACTCTTCCCCCTCTAGCGAGACTTGGGCTGCTAAAAATGGTGTGCCCGATACTTGCTCTACCTGCTTAGCCAAAATGTCAATCACTCCACTCAAAGTTTCAGTTCTTACGGCTTTTAATTGCTGGGTTAAATGTTTATTTTCTTCAAGCAACTTCTCAATCCGTTCAGGAAGTTTGGGAACCTGGGATTTCAGCAGGTGCGCTAAATCGGATAAAACCTTATCACTGTGTCGGCAAAGTGCTTCAGCGTCTTCTCCTGTAATCGCTTCAATGCGGCGAACTCCTGCTGCAATACTACTTTCTTTGGATATCTTAAAGAGACCTATCGAGCCAAGCTGGGATGTATGTGTTCCTCCACAAAGTTCTTTCGAAAACTCCACATCGACTACACGTACACTGGAACCATATTTTTCGCCGAAAAATTGTTTGATATCATTCCTTTTTTGAACGTCTTCATAGGATAATTCGTAGATCTGTACAGGTGAATTCTCACGAATTTTTTCATTAACTAGGGTCTCAATCTGATCGATCTCATCTTGAGTTAACGATTTATGATGACTGAAGTCAAAACGAAGACGGCTTGGGTCAACAATCGATCCAGCTTGCTTAATATGTTCCCCCAAAACCATTTGCAGGGCCCAATGTAGCAAATGCGTAGCTGTATGGTTATTTGCAATTTTTTGTCGTCTAGTGGTATTTATGCCTGCAGTTACTACAGCACCCACATTAAGTTCGCCCTTCTGCAAGGAGCCATGATGAGCGATAATACCCGTAAACGGAGCTGTTGTATCCTCGACTTTAAAAAAATTGGCTCCATTTGCGATAGTTCCCCAATCGCCGACTTGGCCACCCATTTCAGAATAAAATGGAGATTGATCCAAAATGACAATTCCTGACTGTCCCTGGGAAATACTATCAACAAATTTTCCATCCACTACAAGTGCCTTAACAACACTTTCCGAAGACTGCTGACAATAGCCAACAAACTGGGTATCGCCTAATTCTTTAGCACAGTTAGCGAAAAGATTCTCACCAGCTAGCTGTTGAGTAGTCTTTTGAGTACTCCGGCTCCGTTCTTTGGCCTGCTTCTCTAGGACTTGATAGCGGTCAGTGTCAACCGTCAATTCGCTGTCTTTAGCTAGTAACAAAATCTCTTCTAAAGGCAATCCATAAGTGTCTTTTAGTTTAAATGCATCGTCACCACTAATCACTTTTCTTTCAACTTTGGCTTTATCAACAATCTGATTAAGTATATTACCACCACGATGCAATGTGCGCAGGAAAGCTTCTTCTTCTGATGTTAAAATCTCAATAATTCTATCTTTAGCGACTTCAAGTTCACGGTAGTCAGCTCCCATTTCTTCAATTAGACGAGGAAAGACTTTAGCTAAGAATGGCTCTTCCATGCCTAATTGACGACCGTAACGAACTGCTCTTCTTAGAACTTTACGTAGAACATAGCCCCGATCGATATTGCTTGGTTGAACACCATCGGCAATAGCAAAAGCCAGGCATCGAAGGTGGTCAGCAATTACTCGAAAAGCCGGAGCTAAGATCGGATCTCCCGGACGATAAGCAACTTGCGATACATTCTCTACTTGGGCGATAAGGCTACGTAAGATGTCAGTTTCAAAAACGCTTTCAACGCCTAGTTTAAGACTGATGATGCGCTCCAAACCTGCCCCTGTATCGATAGAGGGTCTCGGTAGCGCAACCAACTCACCTGAAGGCGAGCGATTATACTGCATAAAAACCAAATTCCAGAATTCTAAATAACGTTCTCCTGTTAAATCTTCCGAAGGATTTCGTGCATCACCATATGCTGGACCGCGGTCATACAGCAGCTCAGAACATGGACCGCAGGGACCTACATCACCCATTGCCCAAAAATTTTCCTTTTCTCCGAATCGCGTAATTCTTTCGGCCGGAACATATTTTTTCCACATTTCAAAAGCTTCATCATCGTCATGGAAGACTGTTGGCCAAATGCGTGTTGCATCGAGCCCCAAAACTTCAGTAGAAACTTCCCAAGCAAATTGAATGGCATCTTTTTTAAAATAATCTCCAAAAGAAAAATTCCCTAACATCTCAAAAAATGTCAAATGGCGACTTGTATGCCCTACATTCTCAAGATCGTTATGTTTTCCTCCCACTCGAATGCACTTTTGGCTAGTGGTAGCGCGATTGTAATCACGCAAACTATTGCCTAAAAATACATCTTTAAATTGGTTCATACCGGCATTGATGAAAAGTAGTGTTGGGTCATCGTGAGGAATAACCGGAGAGGATGCAATGACTGCATGCCCACGTTGTTTAAAGTATTCGAGGAATTGGCGCCGAAGCTGATGCGTTTGCATTAAAGAGGCTCCTTAAGTGATTTAATTAAAAACTTTACGTGAAATTTATGTGCTTAAAGGTTTCATTGTAATGTGTGTACGTTGACATAAAACTTCAATAATTCCTTTGACCAAGCCAATATTTCTAGCCATGATGTCATAAAGAACTTCGTGATTGATTTTCAAAAGTAGAGAATTTTCAATTGCTGTGACAGAAGCGGTGCGCGCCTTTGGACATAAAGCAGCAATCTCCCCAAAAACTTCGTGTTCGCTAAGCTCTGCAATATCAACGTCACCATCGTGCATGCGCACTTTGCCTCTGGCAACAATATACATATCTGCACCAAATTCGCCCTTTGTCACAATAGGCTCATCGGCAACGACGTATTGCTCGGTTAATACATAGGCTAATTCTAAAAGGATTTCATCGGAAGCGTGACGAAAAATGGCGACATCGTGAAGGAGCATCAGCTTTTCAAGTGTTATCATTCTAGCATCCGCATTTTGGCAATCTAGTACATGTTAAAGTAATTATTGACGGCCTAGGCTGTTTAAATCAACCTAGGTCGCCAATAATTACTTTACTATGTACTAGTGTGATTTATATCACAAATTTTACAGAGAAAAGAACAGAAGGAATGTTCATCAACTAGCCAAAAGTTATCCATAAATGAGAACAAGGCTTTGAATAATTGCACCAAACACGTCTGATCAACCCCTCTCTATTCCCGTAAATCTGCCGAAGGCCGATTTACGGGAATAGAGAGGGGTTGATCAGACTAAGTTAGCCCCCGTTGAGGCCCCAGCGAATGAATCCGGTCAGCTTCAAAGGCTTACCGATCTCTTTCGAACGCTGCGCAACAAGTTGTTCAATCGTGATTTGATCATTTTTAACAAACTTTTGATGAGTTAGACAAGCTGAACCATAATAGGCTTCAAGCTTACCCTCAATAATTTTCTCAATAATGTTAGCAGGTTTTCCCTTCATTTGGCCTTCAGCAACATCGCGCTCGCGAGCAATGATATCCGCAGGAACAACTTCAGGTGAAAGATAATCCGGAGAAGCAGCGGCGATGTGCATAGCGATATCTTTGGCCAAAGCCTCTTCACCGCTAGCACCCGAGATTTCTACTACGGATACAATTTTGCCACCAAGATGGGAATACACACCAATCGAGTCATCTGATTTTTTCGGGAAAACTTGCAGACGTTTAATCTGAATGTTCTCGCCAATTGCTTGTACAAGAGTTGCACGATGCTGGTCGACAGTCATATGATGGCCATCAGCTTCATAAGAATGCTGCAAGAAATCTTCAACAGAGTGAGCATTTTGTTGCGCTACTTCAGTCGCAACCTGAGAAACAAATTGCTGGAAACGTTCGTTTCGCGCTACAAAATCTGTCTCCGTATTAACTTCTACAACTGCAACTGAACTTGGAGTTTCAGCAAAAACGATGACACCTTCATTTGTAGAACGGCCTTCTTTCTTCACTGCAGACGCCATTCCCGCCTTACGCAAATTAGAAATAGCTAGTTCAATATCACCTTTTGCTTCTTCCAAGGCTTCTTTGCACTTGCCCATGCCAACACCGGTGCGCTCGCGCAATTCTTTAATTAAAGCTGCTGTGACAGGTTGTTGAG
>JACDDG010000246.1 GCA_013817115.1 Parachlamydiaceae bacterium
CGATAGCGGAACCCGGGGTTCGGATCATTATAAAACGTGCGCCCCGGTAGGGGCGCGAGATAGCCTCCAAATAAATATCATAGGGCCTCCGGTTGTTGCTTGATACAAGTGAGGCTAGGTTAAATGGGGTCTGAGGTCTCTTAATTTTCCAGCAATTTCTATGTAACGGTCTAGTTGAGCCTTGGACTTTGTTTCAGTTACAGCAATCAGAAAATAATCAGATAATGTTATTTCAAAATTTCCGAGGGCTATTCCCGGTTCAATTTGATGAGCACGAAAGTGCTCTTGTACTTCCTGAAAAGGCGCTCCAAAAGATAATGCAAATTCATTAAAGTGTTGACCATTGCTTAGAAGAGTAATTCCAGGAAGATTACCTAATTTTTCTTGAAGATAGCAGCTTCTGGAAAAGTTCGTTTCGGCAAGCTCGTTTATACCGTTTTTGCCATACCAAGCAATTGCAATCAAGCTTGCCAGAGCTGCCAACGCTTGATTGGTACAAATATTTGAAGTCGCCTTTTCCCTTCGAATATGCTGTTCCCGAGCTTGTAATGTCAGCACAAAGCCTCTTTTCCCCTCTGTGTCAATCGTTTCCCCAACAAACCTTCCAGGCATTTGGCGTATGAACTCCTTGCGACATGCCAAATATCCCACATAAGGGCCTCCAAAATGAAGCGGCAATCCAAATGGCTGACAATCACCCACCGCAATATCTGCGCCAAGTTCTCCTGCAGAAGCATAAATCCCGTAACTCAATGGGTTGGCGACCATAATCAATAAAGCTCCTTTTGCCTTTATGGCAGGAGTCATAGTCGAGATGTTTTCTATTAAACCTAAAAAATTAGGAGATTGTACAATCACAGCGATCGTTTGTTCATTAATCAAGGCATTTAAAGCAGTGGAATCAATATTCCAAGACGATGTATGAGGGATTGTAATGAGCTTCACAGAATGACTGCCAAGATATTGTTCGATTACAGCGCGGTAGTTTGGATGCAGGGTAGGGGATAAGAGAATTTCACTACGTCCTTTTTGAACACGCATAGCCATTAGAAGAGCTTCAGCGCAAGCGGAGGCTCCGTCATAAAGCGAAGCGTTAGAAACATCGAGGCCTGTTAGAGCGCATACAGCTTCCTGATATTCATAAATTGCCTGGAGCATACCTTGGGAAGCTTCAGCTTGATACGGAGTATATGAAGTTAAGAATTCAGATCGACTGGTGATGGCATCCACCAAAGCTGGAATATAGTGCTCGTAGGCTCCTGCTCCCAAATAGTTGTCAAAATGTTGATAGGTATTTTTGTTAGAAAGCTGCTGCATTAGCTGCAACCCTTCGGATTCTGAAAGGCCATCATCATCGATAGGAGGAGTAATTTTTAGAGATTGGGGAATAGCGTCGAATAAATCCTCTATCTCTGCAACACCGATCTCAAGCAGCATTTCGTCGATCTGCGGTTTTTGATTTGAAACAAAATCCATAAGTTATCCCTTCATAGCTAAGGCAATTTGGAATGATACATTTCCGGAGTCATAAGATTTTCAAGTTCTTCCGGCGTGCTTAGCTTGATTGTATAGATCCACCCGTCTTTTTCAGGTGAAATGTTGACGAGGTCAGGCGTTGAAGTGAGATTTTCATTCACGCTTAAGATAGTCCCTGAAACCGGTGAATATACATCAGCGGCAGCTTTTGTGGATTCCAGTACAGCAACTTCTTTTCCTGCTTTGACACTTTTACCCTCTTCAGGTAACTCAACATAAACAATTTCTCCCAGCTCTTTCTGAGCATGTTGCGAAATTCCTACGGTGCCAATATTGTCTTTTACTTCAATCCATTCGTGTGATTCTGTAAACTTCATGTCAGGTCCTTTGTTTGAGGTTGATTAAATCCTAATTTAGAAATGGAATTTTAGTCACTTCGGCAGGGCAGCGTCGATTTCTAATTTGCACCTCGACGTGATCACCTAAATTTAGAAGCCTTTGAGTCATCACCAAGCAAATTGATTTGTTAAGAGTTGGTGAGAAAGCTCCGGAAGTCACTTTCCCGATCTCTTGACCTTCTTTAAAAAGAAGATAAGTGTCACGTGCCACTCCAGGTGCCGTTAAGACGATTCCGTAGGAAAAGCGCTTTTTTTCAGAGCTTTCAAGTGCTAATAGAGCCGATTTTCCAAGAAAATCTCTTTGGTCTAATTTTACGCACCATGCAGCCACACTTTCAGTTGGTGAGATTGTGTCATCGATTTCATGGCCATAGAGGGCATAACCCATCTCGAGGCGCAGAGTATTACGTGCTCCCAGACCTACAGGAACGATCCCTTCAGGAATCCCTTCTTTTAGGAGTAGCTCCCAAAGTTCGGTAATCAGGGTAAGAGGAGCATAAATTTCGTAACCTCCTGCACCTGTGTAGCCAGTGGAAGATAAGAATATAGTTCGATTTCGAAAAGGTATTTTCATAAAATGCATCACTTTTTCCAGCTGCTTTCCTTCGGGAAAAAGGCGGGTGATTAAATTTTTGGACAAGGGACCTTGGACAGCTAGAATACCCTCATCATTAAAGTATGGAATTATTGATACTTTAAAATCTTTGCTATAACGCAGTAGATGATCTAGGTCTTTTTGTCTGTTTGAAGCATTTGCAATGATAAAAAAATGTGAGTTGTTAATGCGATAAATGATGGTGTCATCAATTGCAGTTCCTTTTTCAGAGCATAGGACGGTATAAGTAGCCGTCAGTTCTTTTTTTCCAGCGATTTTATTGCTCGACAAGTAATCGATAAAGCGTTCAGCATCAGGACCTTCAATTCCGATCCGTCCCATATGTGAAACATCAAAAAGACCGATCTTTGCACGAACTGCAGCGTGTTCTTGAAGGATACCAATATATTGCAACGGCATTTCCCACCCCCCAAAGTCGACAAATTGTGCTCCTAAAGATTTGTGAAGATCGTAAAGGATTGTTTTCATCGTAAAAGCCTTAAACTACTCCATAAGGAGGGTTGCTCTTGAAATTTATAATCTTCTGCCATCACTGAAAAATGTTGAGAAGGTCCATCCGCACGATTTATGCGATAAGTCATTCCTAAACGATCAAACTGAGCAGGATCATATCCATTTAAACAGTTTGCTGGGATAAAGCAATTCACCGTATAGCTTTTTGGCTTAAAACTACACTGTACTTTTAGATCTTGCGAATCGCACAGTTCGTGCGCATCTTCCGTTCTAAATTTTGTAAGCTCTCCGCATTGAAGCCCTTCGACAGCCTCAGGTAGAAAAAAAAAGTGGTGGCAAAAGCGCGTGTTATATCCAGATGTTTTTACGTCTCGTGTATCGATACATAATTCGACGCTATCACCCTTGTCATATTGGGGAAAAGTCGATTTTAAGTAGGGTTGATCGATAGCAACAAAGAGCTCAAGCCCATCAAGACTCCATCCAAAAGCAACTTCAGCAAAGGCGGATTCGGATGTTACAGCTTCAAGGTCAGGTAACAAGTATTTGCGATAGTTCTTAGGGGTAAGTGCAAAAGGGGGATCTTTTGGGGAAGGTAGGCAAGGGCTTTCAATGCTTATTTGGAAAAAATTAATTGGAGAAAAAGGGGGAGTGTTTTCCATAGTGACCTGACTTTAATACTTGATTCTGGCGTCATTACACCAGCTTATTCTTTTTAGGCCAAGCTGAATTTTTTGGTGTTGTGATGGCGAACCAAATTTTTAGCAGTTCTAAAAACCACAATTCTAAAATGAACTTGACTGAAAAATATAAATTATGTAGTATTAGGATGAGTGGCGGCCACGGGTTCAAGTACTAGGCTAGTCTTAGGCTCAGGGCATCAGAACATGCTTTTAAAGCATACAATCCCATTTTTGGGAGTGCCGACAATTTTTGTGGGGCCACTCTTTTTTTCCCTTTTAAGTCTTATCTGCCATTTTTTTTACCCACATCTAACATCTAACATCTATTATACGAGCTACCCCTTAAGTTCAGAGAGGGGCGACAATCCTTTCTCGAAAAGATGTAGGGGTAGAAAATTCCTACTTTTGCGTAAAATAGTTTTCATCCAAAATAAAAAAAAAGCCCATAGCAACAAACTATGCTATGGGCTTCAACAAAAAAGTCACAAGATTTTACCAAAAATTATTTTTTGTGACCATTGCCTCTGCTGCATCCGCAAGGGCACTTTTGTACTACTTCATCCATTGAACTTTCATGGCTATTCATAGATTTTACGTTAGCAGGCACGAGGGCTGATAGCTGCATTGAACCAAATAAACAAACAAAAAAAATGCTAAAAATTTTTGTGATCTTCATGATATCTCCTAAAATTTAATGTTGATAAACAATAAGACTCGAAAAGAACGCAAAGCTACAATTACGAACAATGAGTTGCTTTTGTATAAGTCAATTTTCCCGCAGAGCAAAAGAGGTTTAATAAGGTCTATCAATTTTCAGCATAAAACATTCTTTAAATTAACGCAAGTTTTATTTTTAAAATGAATTAGAAATGGTGAAATTAATACGCATGCCGATTAAATAGTCGCAATTTTTGATTTCAAAGCCCACGTTTGATTTATACCGAAGTGCGTTCAAATGTTGGTTTTTGGCAAAGAGAAAGCTCCCGCGATTAAGCACTCAAAAACAGCCCCATATTATTATAT